>JAGDMV010000235.1 GCA_017860675.1 Chloroflexota bacterium | reverse complement strand
AACGTCGCCGGCCTGATGCCTCACCCGGAGCGCGCCGCGGAGGCGATCCTGGGCTCGGACGACGGCCTGCTGATCCTGCGCTCGCTCGTCGACGCGGCGACCGAGCGCGTGGCCGCCGGGCGGATCTCAGCCGGCCACCGGCCGGCGGTGGTGAGCCCATGACCGACGCGGCCGTGCCGCTCCACCGCTCGCTCGGCTTGACCGACGAGGAGCTGGCGGCCATCGTGGCTCGCCTCGGCCGCGCCCCGAACGACCTCGAGCTGGCCATGTTCAGCGTGATGTGGAGCGAGCACTGCTCATACAAGAGCAGCCGGCCGCTGCTGGCGACTCTGCCCACCGGCGGGCCGGACGTGATCGCCGGCCCGGGCGAGAGCGCCGGGGTCCAGCGGATCGGCGACGGGCTGGCCGTCGCCTTCAAGATGGAGTCGCACAACCACCCCTCGGCCGTCGAGCCCTACCAGGGCGCGGCCACCGGCGTGGGCGGGATCCTGCGCGACATCTTCGCGATGGGGGCGCGGCCGATCGCCGTGCTGGATGCCCTCCGCTTCGGCGACCCGGGCGATGCCCGGACGCGGCACCTGGTTCGCGGCGTCGTGGGCGGCGTGGGCGGCTACGGCAACTGCGTCGGCGTCCCGACGGTCGGCGGCGAGCTCGTCTTCGACCCCAGCTACCAGGGCAACCCGCTGGTCAACGTCATGGCCATCGGGATCGCCCGCGAGGACCGGATCATGCTGGCGGCGGCCCCGGGACCCGGCAACCTGGTGGTGCTGTACGGATCCACCACCGGCCGCGACGGGATCGGCGGGGCATCGGTCCTGGCCTCGGCCACGTTCGGCGAGGGCGAGGCCTCCAAGCGGCCCTCGGTCCAGGTCGGCGACCCCTTCGCCGAGAAGCTGCTCATCGAGGCTACCCTCGAGCTGATCGACGACGGCCTGCTCGAGGGCCTCCAGGACCTGGGCGCGGCCGGCATCACCTGCGCAACCTGCGAGATGGCCGACCGAGCCGGCACGGGCATGCTCATCGACCTCGACGCGATCCCGCGCCGCGAACCCGGCCTGGAGCCGTTCGAGGTGATGATCTCCGAGTCGCAGGAGCGGATGGCGGCCGTCGTCCGGCCGGACCGCTTCGAGGCCGTCGCGGCCGTCTGCGCCCGCTGGGGCCTGCCCTGCGCCGTCATCGGCCGGGTGACGGCCGACGGCGACGTGACGGTCGTGGCCGGCGGCCTCGATCCCGCCGGCCGTCCGAGCCCGGGCGCGCGTGAGCTGGCCCGCGTCCCCGCCCGCGCCCTGGCGTCCGACGCGATCGTGTTCCAGCGCGAGGCGCGGCCACCCGCCCGCCGCCGACCGGCGCCCGCGCCGGGCAGCCCGCCCGACGTCCCCGACGCGCTGCCGGAGCGGGGAATGGACCCCGGCATGGTCCTCGTCGCCCTGCTCGGCAGCCCGAACCTGGCCTCGCGCCGCTGGGTCTACGAGCAGTACGACCATCACGTCCAGACGAACACGGTCGCCGGGCCCGGGCAGGGGGCGGCGGTGCTCCGGGTGAAGGGCACGCGCCGGGCGCTCGTCGCCTCCACTGACTGCAACGAGGCCGTCGCCGCCCTCGACCCGTACCTCGGAGCGGCCCTCTCCGTCGCCGAGGCGACCCGCAACGTGGTCGTCACCGGGGCCCGGCCGCTGGGTGTGACCAACTGCCTCAATTTCGGCGACCCGACCCGGCCGGAGGCGTTCTGGCAGCTGCGCGAGGCGGTCCGCGGGCTGGGCGACGCCTGCCGCGCCCTGGGCATCCCGGTCACCGGCGGAAACGTGTCGCTCTACAACGAGGCGCCGGGCGTCGCCATCCACCCCACGCCGGAGATCGGTGCCGTCGGCCTGCTGGAAGAGGTGAACAGCCTGGTGGGCCCGGCGTTCGTCGCCGACGGGGATGCGGTCCTGCTCCTGGGAGAGACCGGGCCGGGCCTGGCCGGGAGCGCCTACGCGTCGCTGGCGGGGGTTGCCCCAGAGGACGGGCCGCCGGCGCTCGACCTGGCCCGCGAGGCGGCCGTGCAGGCGTTCGTCCGCGCGGCCATCGGCGACGGCCTGGTGCGAGCCGCCCAGGACGTCTCGGGCGGAGGCCTGGCCATCGCCTTGGCCGAGATGGCCACCTGGAGCGGCCGCGGGGCCTCGCTCCGGCTGACCGTCGGCGCGCCGCCGGCGGTGGCGCTCTTCGGCGAGAGCCCGTCGCGAGTCGTGCTCGAGGCATGGCCCCACGACGTCCCGGCGCTGCTCGAGCGAGCCGCCGCGGCCGGCCTTCCATTGGCGGTTCTCGGCTCGACCGGCGGGGATCGGCTGGTCATCGAGCTGGTGGGCGAGGGCGCGACCGGCGCCGCCGAGGAGCGCGGGGCCCGCGTGGCCGACGCGGTCGACGTCCGGCTGGCGGACCTCCGCCATGCCTGGGAGCGCGGCCTGCCGCGGGCGCTGGGCGAGGAGGGCTGAGCGTCGTGTGCGGCATCTTCGGCGCCGTCACCCCGGGCCACGAGGCCGGCCGTGTCGCCGCCCTCGGCCTGTTCGCCCTCCAGCACCGGGGCCAGGAGTCGGCCGGCCTGGCGGTGAGCGACGGGAATCAGCTGATGGTCTACAAGGACCTGGGGCTGGTCGCCCAGGTGCTCGACGAGCGGCGCCTGCCCAGCCTCCGGGGCGAGCTGGCGATCGCCCACTGCCGCTACTCCACCACCGGCTCGACGGTCTGGGAGAACGCGCAGCCGACACTCCGCCTGGGGCCGCGCCGGGCGATCGCGGTCGGTCACAACGGCAACCTCGTCAACACCCGGGTGCTGCTCGCCTCGCTGACCGGCGGCCGCTCGCGCCTGCCGGCC
>JAGDMV010000234.1 GCA_017860675.1 Chloroflexota bacterium | reverse complement strand
GCCTCCAGGTCGCTCTCGGCCAGACCCAGCACAAGCGTGCGGGCCTTGTAGGCGAGCACGGGATCATCCGAGGCGGCCAGCCGCTCGACCAGGGCGCTCGCCGCCGACAGCCGCGCCCCGAGGGCGCTCGCAGCCGAGGGCCCCGCAGCCGAGGGCCCCGCAGCCGAAGGCCCCGCGGCCGGGCCGGCCATCGCCTGGTCGCCGGGACCCGGGCTCACCACAGTCGGAGCTGCCCGGTCCGGCGCAGCCAGAAGAGGGCGACGAACCCGAGCAGGAGCCCGACCGCCAGGAAGATCCACTGGAGGAACATCGTCTCCGGCATCATCGCGAGCTGGACGGCGATCCAGATGATCAGCCCGACGCCCAGGATCGCCGTGAGCCACGGGGCGGCCCAGTGCCGAAGGCCCACGAGCCCGACGAGCACGAGCATCCCGAGGCCGTTGACAAGCAGCAGGTAGAGCCCCGGCACGAGGTAGCTGCCAAACGGCGTGACCTCGATCCAGCCCCCGGGAAGGCCGATCGAGGCCCCCGTCGGGTCGGTGACGAACATGAGCCCGACGGGGATCGCCAGTATCCCGGTGAAGGCGGCTGCGATCGCCCCGACCCAGGCATACCAGGGGCGATCGACCCGGCCGGCCGCCGGGATGACTTCGACCTGCATGGACGCGACTCCTCCCGGGTGCTCACTGCGGACGCGACGCGCCCGACGAGAGGATGGCGGCACGCGCGCCGACGGTCCACCGCCGAAGGTCGCCTCCCGAGCGGCTGCCACCCCCTCCGGCCAGGGCCATTCGGCCCTTGGGACACGGCCCCGCGGCGGCGCCCGGACGCATGCAGCGGCTGGACGTCCGGCGGAATGCCGGCGCGTCCGGCGCACGCCCGGCACAACCTACCGGTGCGCTACGGTTGCCAGGTGGAGCGACGCAAGTGGCTGGTCCTGTCGGCCGTGTCCGTCGGCACCTTCATGGCCACCCTCGACGGCGGGATCGTCAACATCTCGCTGCCCAGGATCGCCGAGTCGTTCGGCATCGACATCGCCACCGTCGAGTGGGTCGTCGTCGCCTACCTGCTGACGATCGGCAGCCTGATCCTGCCGATCGGGCGCGCCGGCGAGATCCTCACCTTCCGGCGCGTCTACCTCGCCGGCTTCGCCCTCTTCACGGCTGCCAGCGTGCTGTGCGGCCTGGCCCCGAGCGAGGGCGCCCTCATCCTCTCCCGCGTGGTCCAGGGCGTGGGCGCGGCGATGCTCATGGCGATGGGTCCAGCCATCGTCGCCCGGACGTTCGGGCCCGGCGAGCGGGGCCGGGCGCTCGGCATCAACGCGATCAGCGTGTCGATCGGCCTGAGCCTCGGGCCCGCCCTCGGCGGCCTCCTGACCGAGCTCGGCTCGTGGCGGGCGATCTTCCTGGTCAACCTGCCGGTCGGGATCGTGGCCATTCTGTGGGCCGCCCGTGTCCTGGCGGTCGAACCGCCCGGACGCCGCCAGTCGTTCGACCTGCCCGGCTCCGCGCTCTCCGCGTCGGCCGCCTTCTGCCTCCTGCTCGCCCTCAGCCAGGGGCAGAGCTGGGGCTGGACCAGCCCGGCCGTGCTCGGCCTGCTGGTCCTCTTCGTCGCCCTCGGGATCGCCTTCATCGGCTGGGAGCGGCGGGCCGTCCAGCCGATGATCGACCTGGCCCTCTTCCGGATCCGCGCCTTCTCGGCCGGCCTGGCCAGCGTGGTGATCATGTTCGCGGCCCTGTTCACGGCCACCTTCCTGCTGCCGTTCATGCTCCAGGACGCGGCCGGCTTCTCGCCGCTCGAGGCGGGCCTGCTGCTGACACCCGTCCCCATCATGGCCGCCTGCGTGGCGCCGTTCTCCGGGGCGCTCTCCGACCGGATCGGGTCGCGCCTGCCGGCCAGCCTGGGGATGGCGCTGACGACCCTCGGCATCCTCAGCCTGACCCAGCTGCCCGCCCAGTTCACGCCGCCCGACCTCGTCTGGCGCCTGGCGCTGATCGGGATCGGCCACGGCCTGTTCATGAGCCCGAACACGAGCGCGGTGCTGGGCTCGGTCCTTCCGAGCCGGCTGGGCACGGCCTCGGGCACGCTTGCCCACGCCCGAATCGACGGCCAGGCCCTGGGGATCGCGGCCAGCGCGGCCATCATCGCGTTCCGCCTCCCGGTCCACCTGGCGGCGATCGAGCCGTCCGCGCAGGGAGCGGCCGGGCAGGCGTTCGTGCTGGCGGCCGAGGACGCCTTCGCCGTGGCAGCCGTCGTCTGCGCGATCGGGATCGTGACCAGCCTGGTCCGCGGGCCGGGCCTGCCCGGCCGCGGGGGGAGCGCCGACGCCGGGGAGGCGGCCAGGCCCGCGCGCCCGGCACCGACCGGCGACGCTGGGTATCCTCCACCTCGATGACCGTCTCCGAGCCGGCCCGCGATCACGTTGCCTGGGACGACCTCGACGCCCTCGTGGCGATCCTGGCCGAACAGCTCAAAGGCGAACGATTCGACGTGATGCTGACGATCACCCGCGGTGGCATGGTCCCGGCCGGGATGCTCGCCTACCGCCTCGGCATCCGCAACATCCTGGTGGCGGCCGTCGCCTACTACGACGACGAGGGGATGCCCGGCGACGGGGCGACCTTCCTCGAGTTCCCGGCCGACCCGCTCCTGCACGGCCGGCGCGTGCTGGTCGTCGACGAGGTCTGGGATTCGGGGACAACGATCGCGGCCGTCGTGGGCCGGGTGCGCCAGGCGGGCGGCGAGCCGGTGACCGCCGTCCTCCACTTCAAGCCTGCCCGTTCGCGGGTGGACCTCGTGCCCGACTTCCACGCGGTCGAGACGGACGCCTGGGTGGTCTACCCGTTCAAGGCCGGGCGCTG
>JAGDMV010000233.1 GCA_017860675.1 Chloroflexota bacterium | reverse complement strand
TTCATCGACTGGGCCCGGCGCGAGGCAGCGCCGGCCCGTGACGTGGTTCCGCAGTCGCGCACGCTGCGCGATGCGCCGGCCGCTCGCGGGGCAGGCGGCGCCGGGGCGGGAGTCGAGGCTCCGGGACGAGCGACGCCGTTCGCTGTGGGAACCACGCCCGAACCCGGTGCGGCCGGGGCTGTCGCCGCCGACGACTGGGCAGCCGGTCCTCCCTGGGTCACCGCGACGCGCCCCGATGCCATACCGGAGCCGAGCGAGCTGGGCTACCCCGTGGGCAAGGGCGCCGGCTCCTCTGCCGTTTCCGGAGCCGGGGCAGCGGCCGGTCTGGCGGCAGGTGCCGCGTCGTTCGATGAGCAGGGCGAAGTCCCCGGCCAGGCCTCCTTCGGCATGATCGAGGAGCCCGAACCACCGGCGTTCCTGGCCGGCCGGTCGCTCGACGACGGGCGTCCGGTCGCCTACCAGCAGGTCGCCGCCCCGGCGACGCACCGCGCGCCCGTGGGTCACGCCGGCCTGGGTGCCGAGCAGCGGACGGAGCTGGAGCGCGCGGGCGACCCCGCTGCACCGGCCTGGGAGCGCCCGCGGCGAAAGGAGGCATATCCGACGCTGCGGACGCGCGCAGGACTTCGGCCGGGTGGTCGCGGCGTGCCGCGCCTGATCCTCTGGGTGGGGATCCTCGGGATCGCGATCCTGGTCGTCTTCGCGGTGCCGTTCTTCGTTCGCGGGCTTGGCGGCGGCCCGAGCGAGAGCCCGTCACCCGGCCCGACCGCCCTGGCATCGCCGAGCGCCGAGCCGACGGCCACGCCGGTTCCGGTGGCCACACCCGTCGTCTACACGGTCAAGAGCGGCGACATCTTGTCGAAGATCGCCGCCAAGTACAAGGTCACCGTCGACCAGATCCTCGAGGCCAACCCCAAGATCACCAATCCGAACCGGATCCAGCCGGGCGACAAGATCACGATCCCGACGCCGCCGCCGGAGGAGATCGTGAACGAAGGCGAGATCACGCCCGCGCCCTGACGCGGCGCCGGTGGACGGCGAGTGCCCCCTCCTCGAGGCCTTCGCGGCGCTCGTGACGCACGCTCGGGCCGTCGATCGGCGTAGACTCCCACGCCATGGGTGCCGTCGACACGATGGAGGTCTTCTTCGAGCTGCTGAACGCGGACGACCGCGCCGGCGCCGTCGCGCTGATGGACGAGCGCGTGGAGATGCGGGTCCACGTCGGTGACAACGCGCGGACGCTGCGCGGCCTGAACGAGGTCGGCGGCTGGTTCCTGCGGGCCGACCGCGGCCTGCGGATGATCCCGGGCGAGATCCGCGACCTCGGCAACACCTACCAGGCTGACCTGCTCGTTCTCCGCCCGGGTGCGCCGACCCAGCACCTCGACTCGAGCTTCCGGGTGGAGTTGGGCAAGATCACCTCGATCAACCTCACCCCGAGGTAGGCCCGTCGGGTCATCGCGATCGCCCGCCGGGGCAGGGGCGCTCGCGCCGGGCTCGGCGATCCAGGCGCCTCTGGCCGCGGCCGGCGCGGGACGTGCACAATGTCCGCGTGGAGAGCTTCGAGGAGCTCGAGCGGACGGGCTGGGAGCGGATCGTCGATGACTACTACGCCGCCTGCCGGCCCGTGACGCACCGGCTCATCGCGCCGCTGCTCGATGCGGCACACGTCGTCCCCGGGAGCCGGGTGCTGGACGTGGGCACCGGGCCAGGCGACGTGGCAGCCGAGGCGGCCGAGCGTGGTGCCCAGGTCGTCGGTCTCGACCTGGCCCGGGCCATGATCAACCTCGCGGTGCGTCTCCACCCGAACATCGAGTTCATCATCGCCGACGCCGTCTCGCCACCTTTCGGTGACGCCTCGTTCGACGCTGTGGTGGGCAACTTCACCTTCCACCACGTCTCCGACCAGCCGCGCGCGCTGGCTTCCTGGCGGCGCCTGCTCTGCGAAGGCGGCTGCCTGGCGCTCACCGCGTGGGATGATCCCGCCCGCTGCCGGATGCTGGGGCTCTTCCAGGATGCCGTCGCCGCAGCCCGCGTCCAGCCCGCCGAGCTGCCGCCCGGCGCTCCGCTGATGTCCGCCAGCGATGCCGCCTACCGGCAGATGCTCGATGTGGCCGGCTTCCACCGCTCGTCTGTCTCCACGATCGGCTTCACTGTCCAGCCCCTCAGCGTGGACGCGCTCTGGACCTCCGTGCTCGCCGCGACCGTGCGGACCGCCGCGGCGATCACCAGGGAAAGCGAGGACGCCCAGCGGCGGATCCGCGCGGCGTTCGACGAGCTCGTGACCGAGTACCTGACGGTCGACGGACTGGTCGTCCCGGTCTCCGTGAAGCTCATCACCGGCCGCGCCGGCTGAGGCTACCGGGGCGGGCCTCGACGGCCTGCGCCCGGGGCGCCGGTCAGAAGCCGCCCGACGAGCCGCCCGAGAACCCGCCGCCGCCGAACCCGCCGCCGCCTCCGCCGGATGAGGCTGACGCAGGCCCGATCGTGGAGATGGCGGCGATCATGCCGGCGAAGTTCGGCACGGCCGAGGACGCCATCAGGCCGGGTGCGACGCCGCTCGGGCCTCCGCCCGAACCGCCGCCCTGCGATCCGCCGCCTGACACGACCCACCACGCCGGGATGTAGCTCGAGCCGGCGGATGCCCGGCCGTCCTGGATGTCCTCGACATTCCGCTCCATGACCGTCTGGATCTCGCCGTGGAGGCCGAGGGCCACGCCCCAGGCAACGGCCCGGTCGGGGGTCTGCAGCCAGGCGAGCTCTGGCCGGCCGATGACCTCCGTCATCGAGCGGGCTGACTCGAGCGTCGCCCGGAGCGTGCGCTGGTAGGCCGCCAGCATCGCCCGGATCATCGCCCCGGCCATCGTCCTGGCCGGCA
>JAGDMV010000232.1 GCA_017860675.1 Chloroflexota bacterium | reverse complement strand
CAGCAGCCCTCGACCAGCTGACCAGCGCGCGATCGACCGCGCCTTCCTCGAGGTGGCGATCGAGCAGGCGCGGACGGGCCGGGACGAGGGGGGCGTGCCGATCGGGGCCGCTCTCGTCGCCGACGGGCGGGTCCTGGGGGCGGGGCGCAACCGGCGGGTCCAGGCGGGGAGCGCGATCCGCCACGGCGAGACCGACGCGCTCGAGGCCGCCGGGCGGCTGCCGGCCTCCGTCTATCGTCGGGCCACCATGTACACCACCCTCTCACCCTGCGACATGTGCACCGGGGCGATCCTGCTGTACGGGATCCCCCGGGTCGTCATCGGCGAGAGCCGGACGTTCATGGGCGCTGAGGACCAGCTCCGCTCGCGTGGCGTCGAGGTCGTGAACCTCGACTCCAACGCTTGCGTCCAGCTCATGCGCGAGTTCATCGCCGGCCACCCCGACGTCTGGTACGAGGACATCGGCGTGGACGAGCCGGCCGGGATCACTCCGCCATGACCAGGACCCTGTTCGACTGGGATGCCGGCGAACCCCTCACCCCCGAGGAGGAGCGAATGATCGACGAGCTCGAAGCAAAGCTCCGGCCGCCCGCCCTGCCCATGGCCCCCTATCCGCCCAAGGCGATCACCCTCGCCAGCGGCGAGGTGATGGTCGTCCGCCAGGCGTCGACCGACGAGGTCGACACGATGCTGCGGATCATCGAGCCGGTGATGTGGCTGAAGCGCGACTTCTTCGACATCGTGGCCGCCCGGCTGTTCGGCGAGCTGCTGGCCTGGAAGCTGCACCGCGTCCGCAACGAGTACTGCCTCGTCGGCGTGGTCGACGGCGAGCTGGCCGGCATCGTCAACGGCCGCCTGGTCGACGAGAAGCACGGCATGAGCTATCACACGCTCACCCTGAAGCGCGGCCTCCGGGTCGGGGCCCACCTCTTCGCCTCGAAGATGGAGCACCACATCGAGTTCCTCGGCCAGGACGAGGTCTGGATCGTGGCCGAGAGCCCGATCGGCCACCGGCGCTGGATGATCGAGTACCCGCTCGAGGAGAAGTTCGACGTCCAGCACGAGCTCGGCGGCGCACCCTCCTGGGTGCTCACCCGCGAGACCTACTTCAAGGCCAAGGAGCGCCTGGTGAGCGGCACGCGCCCGGTCCCCGAGGAGCTGCTGGCCCGCTCCTGGCCGATCCGCGAGCCCGACCTGCGGGTCATGCTGGTGCAGGTCGAGGACCTGCTGGAGTCGCGGATATGAGGGACGTCGCCATCGTGGGGGTGGGCTCGACCCAGTTCGGACGGGCCCAATGGAGCCTCCTCAAGATGATGTGCGAGGCGAGCCACGACGCGATCGTCGACGCCGCCATCGGCGAGCGCAAGATCGACGCCGTCTACGTGGCCAACATGGGCTCGGTCCGCACCAGCCGCCAGGCCGGCCTGGCGAGCGCGCTCGTCGACCGCCTCAACCTCTTCCCGGCGGCGGCCGAGGTCGTCGAGAACGGGCCGGCCTCCGGCGCCTCGGCGGTCAAGCACGGGGTCCAGGCCGTCGCCTCCGGCATGTGCGATCTCGTGCTCGTCTGCGGCGGCGAGCGGATGAACGAGGTCAACGCCTTCGACGCGACCGAGACCGTCTCCTACCTGTCGCACCGCTACGCCGAGTACGTCTACGGGGTCACGCTGCCCGCCCTGGCGGGCATGTTCGCCCGGCTCTACATGGATCGCCACGGGGTGGAGCCGCGTCACCTGGCCATGGTGGCCATCAAGAACCATGCCAACGGGGCCCGCAACCGCAAGGCCCACCTGCGCATCCCGGTGACGATGGAGGGCATCCTCACCGGGCCCGACGCGTTCATGAACAACCCGCCGGTCGCGGAGCCGCTGCGCTTCTTCGACTGCTGCCCGGTGAGCGACGGCTCGTCGGCCGTCCTGCTCGCCCCGGCGGCGCTGGCGGCCGAGTTCCGGCCAAAGCCGGTGCTGGTCGCCGGGATCGGCCAGGCGACCGACTGCCAGGCGGTCCACGAGCGACCCGACCCGACCCAGCTGCCGGCAGTGCGCCTGGCGGCCGAGAAGGCCTTCGCCATGGCCGGGATCGGCCCGGCCGACATCGACGTCGCCGAGCTGCACGACGCCTTCACCATCCTCGAGATCGCCGAGAGCGAGGAGGCGGGCTTCTTCGCCCCGGGCGAGGGGGCGAAGGCGCTGGAGCGGGGCGACACCGCTCTCGGCGGCCGGCTGCCGATCAACCCCTCGGGCGGCCTCAAGGCTCGCGGCCACCCGGTCGGCAACACCGGCGTGTCGCAGGTCGTGGAGCTGGCCCTCCAGCTGCGCGGCGAGGCCGGCGACTACCAGGTGGCCGGCAACCCGGAGCGCGGGTTCGCCCTCAACTTCGGCGGCTTCGGCAACAACGTCGTGGCCACCGTCCTGAAAGGCGGCGTGTGAGATGGCCGGGACCGTCGACGCGGCCCGTTGCCGGGCCTGCGCCAGGCTCACTTACCCGACCCACTACTACTGCCCCGCGTGCGGCGGCCGGGAGTTCGAGCCGGTGCCGATCGAAGGGGAAGGGACCCTCCTGACCTGGACGCGGGTCCATGCCCTGCCGCTCGACTACGAGCAGCGCTACATCACCCTGGGCATCGTCGAGCTCGACATGGGCATTCGGGCGACCGGGCGGCTCGAGATGGGCGATCCGGCGATCGGACGACGGGAGCGAGCATGAGCGACTTCCTCTACGAGCGACCCACCTCCGTCGCCGAGGCGACGGCGCTGCTGGCCGGCGCCGCGGGGGCTGCCCGGGTCCTCGCCGGCGGGACGGACCTCCTCGTCGCCCTGCGCGCGGGGGACGCCCGGCCGCGGCTGGTCGTCGATGTCAAGCGGATCGCCGGGCTGGCCGACATCGGCTGGACCGACGACGGCGGTCTCGTCCTTGGCGCCTGCGTGACGGCCGCCCGGATCGCGGCTGATCGGCGAATCAGGGAGGTGTTCCCGGCGCTCGCCGAGGGCGCGGCCGCGATCGGCTCGCTCCAGGTCCGCTCGCGGGCGACGGTCGGCGGCAACCTGGTCAACGCCTCGCCCTGCATGGACACGGCACCTCCGCTGCTCGTCCTCGGCGCGGAGCTGACGGTGGCCGGCCCGAGCGACGAGCGGAGCCTGCCGCTGGCCGGTTTCTTCACCGGGGTCAAGCAGACGGTCCTCGGGCCGGCGGACCTCGTGACGGCGATCCGGGTGCCGGCTCCGGCCCCCGGCTCCAGCAGCGGCTTCGCCAAGATCAAGCGCGGCTTCGGCCACGATCTCGCCCTGGTCAACGCCGCCGCTGCCTTCGATCCGGGGACTCGGCAGATCCGGCTGGCGATCGGCAGCTGCGGCATCACCCCGGTGCTCGTTCCGCCGCTCGAGGACGTGGAACCCGCGGCCGACCCGGCCGCGATCGGGGAGCGGCTCGCCGCGCGCGCCCTCGAGCACATCTGCCCGATCGACGACGTGCGCGCCTCGGCCGAGTACCGGCGGGACATGGCCGCCGTCCTCTGCCGGCGCCTCGCCGCGAGGGTCCTGGCTGGGCCGGGGAGGCCGTCGTGAGCCGCCACCCGGTCGCCTTCACCCTCAATGGCCGGCTGACTCGGGTCGAGGTCCCCGGGGGCCTGACGCTCCTGCGGCTGTTGAAGGACGAGCTTCATCTGCCGGGCGTGAAAGAGGGCTGCGGGATCGGGGAGTGCGGCGCCTGCACGGTGATCGTCGACGGCCAGCCGGTCAATGCCTGCCTCGTGCTCGCGGCCGAGGTCGACGGGTCGACCGTCGAGACCGTCGAGGGCGAGGGCGCGGGACCCGGCGAGCTCTCGCCGCTCCAGCGCGCCCTCATCGACCACGGCGCGATCCAGTGCGGCTTCTGCACGCCGGGAATGATCGCCTCCGCCCGGGCGCTCCTCGAGCGGAACCCGGCGCCGGCCAGGGACGAGATCGTCGAGGCGCTGGCCGGCAACCTCTGCCGCTGCACCGGCTACGAGCCGCTGGTCGAGGCGGTGGAGGCCGTCGCGGCCGGCGGCTACGCTCCCGCTCCGCCGCCGTCCGCACCCTACGTGGGCGGCGAGGCGGCCCGCGTCGACGGCCCGGCCAAGGTGACCGGCGCGGCGACGTTCGTCCACGACATGGCCCTGCCGGGCATGCTTCACGCTCGGATCCTGGCCTCGCCCCACGCCTCCGCCCGCATCCGGCGGATCGACGCCTCGAAGGCTGCCGGCATGCCCGGCGTCCGGGCCGTGCTCAGCGGCGACGACCTGCCCTACAAGCTCGGCCTGTACATGGAGGACAAGGACATCCTCGCCCGCGGCGTGGTCCGCTACCAGGGCGAGGCCGTGGCCGCGGTCGCGGCCGAGACCGAGGACCAGGCGCGCGCCGCCTGCGAGGCGATCGAGGTCGACTACAAGCC
>JAGDMV010000084.1 GCA_017860675.1 Chloroflexota bacterium | reverse complement strand
GATGACCTCGTTGACGTTCATGTTCGACTGGGTTCCGGAGCCGGTCTGCCAGACGCGCAGCGGGAACTCGCCGTCGAGGTCGCCGGCCGCGATCTCGTCGGCCACCCGCACGATCACGTCGCGGGTCTCCGCCGGCAGCAGGCCAAGGTCGGCGTTCACCTCGGCGGCCGCCCGCTTGAGCACCCCGAACGCGCGGACGATGCCGGCCGGCATCGTGTCCGTGCTGATGTCGAAGTGGTGGAGCGAGCGCTGCGTCTGCGCCCCCCAGTAGTGCTCGGCGGGGACCTCGATCGGGCCCATGGAGTCGGTCTCGATGCGGGTGGAGGGGGGCGTGGTGCTGTCGGTCACGGGTCGGGTTCCTCGTTCACGGCCAGGGGGCGCGGCGCGTGCCGCATCGACGGTCAGTGCCAGTATCGCGTCCGCCGGGGGCGCGCCGCGAGTGCCAGGCGGACCGCAGCCGTGGTCCGGCGGGCTCGACCGCTCCAGCGGCCCGGTCGGCTGCCAGTTCCTCAGCAGGTCGCGTGGAGGACGGCGTGCACCTGCTTCGCCGGCAGGCCGGCAAGCCGCTCGCAGATCTCCTCGGTCGGGGCCGCCTCGATCGTCACCCCGCGCCGTGTCGCCTCCTCCCGCACCGATGGGTCGATCGGCAAGGCGCCGTCGGCCCCGGTGCCGATGAGGAGCAGGCGTCCGCCCCATGGGAGATCCTCGGCCGCGGTCACGGGGGTGTGGCCGTAGGCGCCGCGGAACGCCTTCGACGGCCCCTTCTTCCGCTTCCTGACCCGGCCGGCGTCGATCACGACATCGTAGGGGTAGCGCTCGCCCTCGACCTCGATCTCGCCGAAGGCGACGAGCCGAACACGCATCAGCGCTTCTCGCCCGCTTCGCCGCTCCCGGCCTCGGCCACCTCGGCAGCCTCGGCCGCGCCGAAGACCAGCACCGTGGTGCCCGGCAGGCGCCAGGCGTCGCCGGGCAGGCCGGCCTTATGGCAGACGGCCTCCAGCGTCGTGGGGGCGTCCCAGCCGCGCTCGCGCGCGACCTGGGGCAGGAGGAGGGCCCGCCGCATCCCCCGCTCCACGACCACGCCCTCGGTCGCCGGGTCGAAGTCGAGCGGGTCGTCGATGGCGACCATGGGGCCCAGGACGGTAACCTCGACGGTGATCCGCCCGAGCTCGTCGGCCTCGACCGGCCAGAACCGGGGATCGCGAAGGGCCGCCGAGGTGGCCGCCGCCACGACGGTCTCGCGCAGCGGTCGTTCGGGCTCGAGGATGCCCATGCAGCCACGCAGGTCGCCGGCCTCCTCGAGGGTGACGAAGGCCGCGGCGGGCGTCTCCAGGATGGAGCCTGGACCGCCGGGCTCGGGTGCTGCGGGCAGGGTCTTCCCGGCGACCGCCGCCTCCAGCGTCCCGCGGGCCAGCCGAAGCAGGGCCTGCCGGTCCTCCGCCGTGAGCTCGGGCGTCCGCGACCGCGTCGTCACGCCCGGAAGGCTAAGCCGGTCGGCCGCAGGATGGCAGTGCCACAGGTCGCGAATCGGGAAGGGCATGGACCACGCGGACGGCAGCTGCTGCCCCCCGTCCGCGGCTCAGCCCGGGTCGACGAGCGCGCGGATGCGCCCTGCCAGGCCCCGGTCGCCGCTCACCCGGAGCTGCCGCTCCAGCATGGCAAGCGGGGCGTTGAGCCGGCCCGCGAGCAAGCAGAAGGCGACGGAGGTGTTCGCGATCCGGAAGCCGACGGTGGGCCGGTCGACCATCCCCCGGCCGGCGATGACGGTCCCCGGCGCGATCGACAGCCACCAGGTCCCGCCACCGGCCCCGCCGACCTCGAACGCGACCACCGCCCTGAGGTCGCCCGCCCGCTCCCGGTCACAGGTCGCCGTCATCAGCTGGATGGCTCGTTCCAGCATCCGGTGACGGACGTCCGGACCGAGATGCTCCACAAGTCGCTCCAGCCGCGCCGCGTCCGCGAACTGCGGCCCGTGCAGGACGACCGGGTGGGTCAGCTGGACGGCCAATGCCTCGTCGGCGCGGATCGGCCGGCCGTACGTGGGCACCCGCGCCTGGCGGGCACCGTCGGCCGGCGTCATCGCCTCGGCGCGGGCGGCCGATCGCTCCAGGGCCCCGGCGAGCCGGTCGACGGTGATGATCGTCGGCTGGCTGCGCGTCCGCGCCACGCGCTGGCGATTGAAGGCGGCGATGCCGTCGCGGGCCGGCAGGTCGGCGGGAAGCTCCACCGTCTCCCCGAGCGCGGCGGCCGCGGTCGTATCCACGATCTCGGCGATCGTCGCCATGTGGCCGACGACGTCGTGCAGCGTCCAGGCGTCGTTCCCGTGGCCCGACCGGTGCCGCCACCTCCCCTCGCCGATCCGGCCGAGCTCCTCGCCGAGGAGCGTCGCGACGAGGCGGATATCCGCCGCCAGCACCAGCGGATCGAACGGTCCCCGGGGCGGCGCCGGCCTGCCCGGTTCCAGGATCAGGGAGGGGACGGCGTCCATGCGCTGCAGGGTGGGGCGATTCGCCGACCTCGTCCAGTGCCGTTCGGCGCGCGGGGGCCTCCAGCCGGCCCGACGCGGCGCCGGAGACGCGGACAGGGTGACCCCGGGAGCCCGGCTCGTGCGCTCAGCCGGAGCGACCGTGGGCTGATCTCGAGGCCCGACCCCAACCCGGCCGCGCGGGCGGGTCATCAGCCGGGGTCCTGTGCGTCCCCGAGCCGGTCGAGGAACGGGACCTGGGCGGCCTTCAGCCGCAGCCGGGCTTCGGCCAGGTCGAACCACGCCACGCGGTCGATCTCGGGGAACGACCGCAGGACGCCTGAGCCCGGGGGCCACTCCATCTCGAACGTGTTGGAGACGGCCGCCGACGGGTCCAGGTCGCCTTCCACCGCCCAGCCGAGGACACGCTTGCCCGACTTCTGCCGGATCTCGCCCAGGGCGAGGACGAGCGCGCCGGCGGGGAGCGGGTGGCCCGTCTCCTCCCCGAACTCACGGCGGGCGACGGCCAGCAGGTCTTCGCCGGGGGCCGCTTCGCCCTTGGGGATCGTCCAGTGGCCGGCGTCCTTGGTGGCCCAATACGGGCCTCCAGGGTGGCCAAGGAGCACCTCGAGGATCCCCGCCCGGCGTCGCCAGAGGAGGATGCCGGCGCTCGTCAGGCCGGACTTGTCGCGTGCCACGGTCGAAGGATGCCACGGCCGACCGCGGGTAGCGGCGACCTCGCCGAAGCCCGGTTCGCGGTGGTACCTGCAGGGCGGGCGATGGCAGTCATGGAACCCGCTCGCCGGGCGACCATGCTCCCGCCGCGTGCTCAGGCCATCGGGGGAACGTTCTGGTTGAGGCGGAACAGGTTGGCCGGGTCCCAGCGCCGCTTGACGAGGGCCAGGCGGTCGAACGTCCCGCCCGGGTACGCCTCGCGGACCCCGTCGGGCCCCTCGTCACCGACGAAGTTCACGTATGCCCCGCTCGCGCCGGCGTCGCGCAGCGATGCCAGCAGGCCGCCGGCCCACTCCTGGTGCCGCCCGGCCTCAGCCGGGTCGAGGTAGGGCACGATGATCACCACCATCACCGGCCGGTCGCGGAAGGCGAAGGCCGTGTCGGCCGGTGCTACTCGGCCGACCTCGCCCCCCAGCACCCGCAGCTGGACCATGGCCATCGGCGAGGTCGGCCGCGACAGGGCGTCCAGGATCGCGTCGACCGCACGATCGTCCAGGGCCGGGAGGAACGTGGTGCCGTGGGCGGACCTGCCGCGCTCGGCCGCGGCCTCGGTCAGCCGGTACATTGCCGGGTAGGGCATGGGCGCGACCGCGTCGGCAAGCGGCGTGGCCACTGCCCGGTACGGCGCGATCGCGGCCCGTCCGGCGTCGAGGTCGCCGGCGTGGACGAGCATCACCGCGAAGCCGGGCCGGCCGTGCTGGTCGGCCGGCACGAAGGGCATCGGCGGCAGGCCGGCCATGGCCACCGCGATCGTCGTCAGCTCGTCGGGCGCGCTCCCCGCGATCGACCCGTGGGCGCGCAGCACGTCCCGCGTGAGGGGCATGACCAGGGCGCCGCCCAGGACGGTGCCCAGCGGGTGGAGCCGGAACTGGAAGCGGGTGGCGATGCCGAAGTTCCCGCCGCCGCCGCGCAGCGCCCAGAACAGGTCCGGGTTCTCGCGCTCGCTGGCCCGAACGAGCTGCCCGTCGGCCGTGACCACCTCCGCCGCCAGCAGGTTGTCGATGGTCAAGCCGTGCTTGCGGGCCAGCCAGCCGATGCCGCCACCGAGGGTCAGGCCGCCGAGGCCAACCGCCGCGCTGTCACCGAGCGGCGTCGCCAGTCCGTGGGCCGCGGTCGCCGCGACGTAGGCGCCCGCCTTCGTGCCGGCCCCCGCCCAGGCGACGCGCGCGGCGCCGTCGATCTCGATGCCGGCAAGGCCGGCCAGGTCGAGCAGGATCCCGTCGTCGACCGTGCCATGACCGGCCACGCTGTGGCCGCCGCTGCGGACGGCCAGCGGCACGCCGGCCTCGCGGGCGACTGCGACAGTGGCGACGACGTCGTCGGCCCCCGCTGCCCGGACGATCGCGACCGGGCGGCGGTCGATGGCGGCGTTGTTGACCTGGCGCGCCTCGTCGTATGCAGGGTCGTCCGGGAAGAGGATCGTGCCCTGTACGCGTGCGGCCAGGGCGCCGAGGTCACCGGGAACATACCGCCGGGAGTCGCTGGCGGAGAGTGCCATCGTCGGGCTCCTTCATCGCTGGATACCGGCCGATCTTCGCCGTCCGGCGGCGGGCAGAGACCCGGCAGCCGGCAGTGCCAGGCCATGGACAGATGTCGATGGCGAACGGGCGCGGTTCCGCCCGCCGGAGCGCCACAGTCGTGGCGCACGGGGGCAGGGCATGCCCAGATCCCGCCTGCGCTCCCTCTGAGGGGAGCCCGCCGACCTGATTCGGCGACCCCGAGTAGACTCTTCTCACCGCCCGATCGCCGGGCGGACCCGCGTGGTCGACTCCTCTCGAACCGGCCGTGCGACGTGCAGACCGAGATCGAGAAGATCAGCGAGGACGACCGTGGCCGCGGGCACCATCAAGAAGATCGTCGCCGACCGAGGCTTCGGCTTCATCACCGGCGAGGACGGCAAGGACCACTTCTTCCACCGTGACGCGCTCGACCCGAGCGTCGATTTCGAGCGCCTGGTCGGCGGCGAGAAGGTCGAGTTCGAGCCGCAGTCCAGCCCGCGTGGGCCCCGCGCGGTGAACGTCCGCCTCGCGTGAGCGAACCCCGACTCGACCGAGGGCCCCGATGATCCCCAGGCGCCCGGCGGCGCCGGAGCCGCCGAAGCACGTCATCGCCGAGTACCGGCACCGCACCCAGACGGTGACCTGCGTCTGCGGCTGGCAGGGCAGCAGCGCCCAGGTCGATTCGCGTCCGTCCGAGTGGAGCGGCCACGTCGCGGCCAATCGAACCTCCTCGACCCACCGCTGAGAGGGGCGGCAGTCACCGTCCCACCTGGCTGTCCCTGCCCGTGCTGACGACCCTTGCCCGGGTGCCGCGCCCGGCCGTACGCTCCGCGCGGTGGACATCGAGTACCGTGACGAGCCGCCCTCGCCGGAGGACTTCGCCCGGCTCTTCGAGTCGACCGGCTGGAACGCCGACTACGGCCTGACCGCGGACGAGCTCGCCGCAGCGCTGGCGGCGAGCAGCTTCGCGGTGAGCGCCAGCGCCGGCGGCCGGACAGTCGGTTGCGGCCGCGTCGTGTCCGACGGCGTCCTGCACGCCCTGATCGTGGACGTCATCGTCGACCCCGCCTTCCAGCGGCACGGCATCGGTCGGGCCCTGATGCGTCGCCTGGTGGCGGAGTGCCGAGGACGCGGAATCCGCGACGTCCAGCTCTTCTGCGCCACGGGGAAGCGGGGCTTCTACGAGCGCCTCGGCTTCGTCGCCCGGGCGGAGGAGTCCCCGGGCATGGAGCTGCGCCGCTAGGAACGGCCCGCGCCGGACGGTCGAGGTGAGCCAGCCGGCGCGTTCCGGCGCCGTGCCTCGAGCCCGTTTGGCCAGAGGTACCAGCCGTCAATGGACCGATGCGCCCCTTTCCCTCCCCTTCCGGACCGTTCAGGCTGCCCATGCACCACGCGCCGAGGGGTATGCACGTCAGGATGATCGCGAGCCTCGGGGGCGTACTCCGCCTCGTTCTCCACCACGCGGAACCGGCCGAACCGGGAGCGGCGCTCCCGGATGACCAGGGGCCGCCCGAGATCCAGTTCTCTGCCTACGCCGAGGACTGCCGCGTGTCCGGCCTCGTCCGGCTCGATGCCGGCCGGCTCACCGACATGCTCAACGACCACACCGAGCTGGAGCTTGTCGACGTCGTCGTCGAGAGCCTCGCCGATGGGAGCACCTCCCGCCTGCCGGGCTTCACCGTGCAGCGCGACGAGCTGCTGGTGGTCGAGGCGACAGGCCCCCGGGGCGATCCCGGCCGCCGCACGCGTGTCCAGCCGAACCCGCTGGCGGCGAAGCTCGGACCGTACGAGCTGCGCGGGTTCGTCCACCTCCCGCACCGGGCCAACACCCTCGATGCCGTGCGCCGGCGCAGGCCGATGGTGCCGATGACCAGTGCCTCGATCGCCTACGAGGTGGCGGGCGTCCCGGTGCTCCTTGCCGACCGGACCCTCATCTTCAACCGCGAGTGCACGGACTGGCTGAGGGTGATCGACAGGGAGCTGATCGAGAGCCCCGAACGGCCCTTCCCGACCCTCGAGCTGCCCCTCCCGCCCCTGTCGCGCCCCCAGGCGCAGCTGACGCCGTCCACCGTCCGGCACGGCTGAGCCGGCGGGCAAAGCGGAACCGGCCGGCGCCACCCACGGCCCGCCGCTGGCTCGACCTGCAGCGCTACGACCCGGTGGCGACGGCGCAGGCGCTCGCCCGGCCGATGCTGTTGTCCAGGGCGGCCGCGACTACCAGGTGACCGCGGCCGATCTCGACGGCTGGCGGCGGGCGCTCGACGGCCGCGCCGACGTCACCTTCCGCGAATACCCGGCGCTCGACCACCTGCTCTTCGCCGGGGAGGGCCCGAGCAGGCCGGCGGATTACGGGCAGGCAGGCCACGTCGCGCCGGAGGTGGTCGCGGACATCGCCGACTGGATCCTGGCCCGGTAGCCGGAGCCGCCGCCGGGCGCCGAGGGCTCACGCGCAGCCGCGCAACAGAACGGGCCCTGGCGCATCATGCTGCATGAGGCTCGTCGTGGGCCCGGTCGAGCTCCGTCCGGTCGCCCACGGGAGCGGGCGGAGGCACCGCGATGAGCGCTGACGGGACGGTCGGAGCCTTCGACGCAGACGGGCGCCCGACCAGGATCCTGCCGCTCGGCCACCTGCTCCGGATCTCGCTCTACTGGCTCGGGCTGACCTCGGTCTTCAGCGGGCTCGACATCCTCAACTCGCGCCTCCAGTTCACCGGCCTCGTGCCGAAGGGTCGCGAAGGGCTGGGTGCGCTGGAGATCTCGATCCTCGGTACGTTCATCGCCATCCTGGTGCAGCCGACCGTCGGCTCGATCAGCGACTACACGATGAGCCGCTGGGGCCGGCGCAAGCCGTACATCTTCGTCGGCTCCGTTCTTGACCTCCTCTTCCTGTACGGCATCGCGACCTCGAACACGATCGTCGCCATCGCCGCCTTCGTGGCCCTCCTCCAGTTCAGCTCCAACTTCGCCCAGGGACCGTTCCAGGGCTACGTGCCCGATCTCGTGGCGGCGCCCCAGGTCGGCCTGGCCTCGGGCCTGATGGGTCTCTTCTCGGCCCTGGGCAACATCCTCGGCTTCGCGGTGGCCGCCATCGCGACCACCCTCAGCGCCACGGACCCCAACGCGTTCTTCTACGGCACCATGGCTCTCGGGCTGATCGAGTTCACGACGATGCTGGCCGTCGTCATCCGCGTCGACGAGGGGCGGCGGGCGAAGCCCCGCGAGGGACGCTCGTGGTGGACGATCGCCCGT
>JAGDMV010000231.1 GCA_017860675.1 Chloroflexota bacterium | reverse complement strand
CGCCCGCCCGCCGGGGCATTGCGTTGCCGGCGTCCTTCCGCCACGATGCCCTGGTGAGACCGTATCGGCCGACGACCCGCACCCTCATCGACCTCCTGGACGGTGCCGCCACGCGCTACGGGAACCAGCCCGCGCTCCGCCTGCGCCACGACGACGGGACGATCAGCACCTGGAGCTTCCGCGAGCTCGACCGCCGCAGCCGGCTCGCCGCCTGGCGGCTGCGCTCCAGGGGGCTCAAGCGAGGCGATCGCCTCCTGACCTGGTCGCCATCGGGACCGGACCTGGCCGCAACCTACTTCGGGGCGATGCGAGCCGGGGTCATCTTCGTCCCGCTCGACCTGCGGATGGCGCCTGATGCCGTGCGCCGGATCGCCGATCGCTCGGGGGCGTCGCAGCTCGTCATCGGCACCGGGCGCGAGGCGCCCGACCCGGCCGAGGCCGACCTCGACCACCTGCCGATGACGACCACCGCTGACCTGTGCGCCGATCCCGGGGCCGGCTTCCCGGCCGACTGGGAGGCGCAGGTCGAGGCCTGGCCGCGCCCGTCGCGCGACGACGTCTACATGCTCATCTACACCTCGGGCACGACTGGCATGCCCAAGGGCGTCGTGCTCACCCACGGGAACGCCCTGTCGGGCATCGACGCCTTCCACCTGCTCGTCCCCGACATCGAGTACCGGATCGTGTCGCTGCTGCCGATGTCGCATCTCTACGCCGTGGGTGTCGAGCTCTTCCTCGCCCTCGACCTCGGTGCGGATCTCCTCTACGTCCGGAGCCGCAATCCGCGGGTGGTCTTCGAGGCGATCCGCCAGCACCGGATGTCGGCCATGTTCGTCTTTCCTCAGCTCCTCGAGCTGTTCTGGGCGGGCCTGGAGCGCGAGGTCGAGAAGGCCGGTTGGGCGCCGACCTTCGAGCGCGCCCGGCGGATCGTCCGTCATCTGCCGATCGGCGCCCGGCGCCTCGTGTTCGGTCGGTCGGTCCTGGGGCGGATCGGCGGCAGCCTGCAACTGTTCGTCTCGGCCGGGGCCTTCCTCCCGCCGGCCACCCAGCAGGCCTGGGAGGACCTCGGCGTGGTGGTCATGCAGGGCTACGGCGCCACCGAGACCGGCAACGGCACCTGCAACTCATGGCACGACCACCCGCTGGGGACCGTCGGGCGGGTGCTCCCCGGGGTCGAGATGCGGCTCGCCGAGGACGGCGAGATCCAGTTCCGGGGCCCGACCGTGACCCAGGGCTACTGGCAGGACCCGGATGCAACGGCCGCGGCCTTCACCGCCGACGGCTTCTACCAGACCGGCGACCTCGGCCACCTCGACGCGGGCGGCCGCCTCGTCCTCCACGGCCGCAAGCGGGACATGATCGTCCTGCCAAACAGCCTCAATGTCTTCCCCGAGGACATCGAGAACGCCCTCCACGTGGCGGGCATCCGCGACTCCGTCGTGCTCGAGACGGAGCCGGGCCGGATCGAGGCCATCGTTCTCGCCCCGGCAACCCTCGCCCGGGTCCAGGTCGGCGGCCCGTCGTCGGCCGTGGGGGCGTTCGCCCCGGGGGCGGACCTGGAGCGCGTCCAGGCGGAGACCGATGCCGCGGTGAAGGCGGCCAACGCCACCCTGGCCGTCCACGCCCGGGTCGCCGCCTGGCGGTTCTGGCCGGACGCCGACTTCCCCCGGACGCACACCCTCAAGGTGAAACGGGACCAGGTGCGCGCCTGGGCGAAGGTCGCCGCCCCGCTGCCGGTGATCGAAGGATCCTGAGCGGACTCTGCGCCGGCCTGCCGGCCCCGCGTCCGACCCTCCGGTCCCGGTCGGCGCTCAGCCAGGCGGCCAGCCGAACGGGCGGCCCCCCATGACGTGGAGATGGAGGTGCGGGACCGACTGGCCCGCCCCGCTGCCCACGTTGATCGTCAGGCGGTAGCCGCGGTCGACGATCCCCTCCGACCGGGCGACGTCGGCCGCGACCGCGAACAGCCGACCGAGCAGCGGGCCGTGCTCCTCCGCCAGGTCGACCGCCGACGGGATGTGCTCGCGGGGCATCACCAGGACGTGGGTCGGGGCGCGCGGTGCGATGTCGCGGATGGCTACCACGAGGTCGTCCTCGTGGACCATCGTCGACGGGATCTCGCCGGCGACGATCTTGCAGAACAGGCAGTCGGCGCTCACGATCGGCCTCCGGGACGGGGCTCGGGCAGGCGCCCTGGAACGCGCCCCGGGCAAGGGTACGACGCGCAGGCCGCAGGCCGCCCGGTCACGCCCCCGCGAAGAGGGGCCGGGGGAGCAGGGCGAGCGCGTGACCGATCGCCCGCGCCCGATCGTCGGGATCCGGTCCGTCGATCGCCACGCGGGCGATCTCGCCCTCGAGCGACGCGGCACCGGCGCCCGCCCCGACCCTCACGGTCACCATGTCCTCGCAATGGCCGATCCAGCCACCGGCCCCGTCGGGCGCCTCGAACAGGACCAGGCGCTCGTCGCCGACCGCCCGCAAGACACGGTCGCGGCGCATCGCCTCGGCCAGGGCGAGGAGCTCCGCTGCCCGGGCGCGCCGTACCTGCTCCGGGACCTGTCCGACCATCCGCGTCGCGGGCGTGCCGGGCCGGGCCGAGTAGCGGAAGACGTGCAGACCGGCGAGGTCCAGGGAGCGGACGAGCGCGACGGTCCGGGCCCAGGCCGCGTCGTCCTCGGTGGGGAAGCCGGCGATGACGTCGGCGTGGATCGCGGCGCCGGGCAAGGCCGTCCGGACCCGCTCCACGGTCCGCGCGTAGAAGGCGGCGTCGTAGCGCCGGCCCATGCGCCTCAGCACCCCGTCGTCGCCCGACTGGAGCGGCAGATGGAGATGGGGCATGCAGCGCCCGCCCGAGCCGGCCATCGTCGCCAGCAGATCGTCGTCGACGTGCTGCGGCTCGATCGAGGAGA
>JAGDMV010000008.1 GCA_017860675.1 Chloroflexota bacterium | reverse complement strand
GACCGCGGCCGTGAAGCCTGCCACTCCTGAGCGTGGGCCTGCCCCGGTTCGCTTCGAGGCGACCACCCGCTGGTTGCGCGGGCGAATCGTCGACCGGCTGCGCAGCGCACCGCCGGGCGCCTGGGTCGCCATCGACAGCCCGCTCGGGGAGCACTCGGCGGCCGACGTCGCCACGGCGCTGCGCGGGCTTGTTGCGGACGGCCTGGTCGAGCGCAACGCGTTCGGCCGGGCGCGCCTCCCTGTCGATCCTCCGCGGTTCCCTGGAGGCTCCCGGTGACCCGACCGCTCCGCGTGCACCCGCCGGCCCTCGACATCGCCTTCGACCTCGCCGCCGCCCAGGTGGCTGGCGGCGAGGCCCCCTTCGTGATCCTCGCCGTCGCGACCGCCGACGGGGTCGTTCGTGAGCAGGCCTTCGCCGGGCCGCAGCGTCCTGCCGCGCGGCTCGACTCGCTGTGCGCGATCGCCTCGATCACCAAGCCGATCGTGGCCACCGCGATCATGCAGCTGGTGGAAGAGGGCAGGCTGCTGCTGACGGAGCCGATCGAGCGCCTCATCCCGGAGTTCGCCGCTCCCGGCAAGCCGGCCATCAGCGCCTGGCACCTGCTCAGCCACACGTCGGGCATCGAGGAGTACGACTTCGGGGCGTTCTTCGCGCGGAAGGCGGCTTGGGACGAGCTGCTGGCCGAGGTCTGCCGGGCGCCGATCCGGACACCGCCGGGGACGCACTACTCGTACGCCTCGAACACCTTCCAGCTGCTGGCCGAGCTGATCGCCCGGGTCGCGGGCGACCGACACCCGGCCTACCTCGCACGGAAGGTCTTCGTGCCGCTCGCCATGGCCTCGACCACCTTCAACCCGTTCGCTTTCCGCGAGCGGGTCGTCGTGCCGATGATGGACGCCGCCATCCCTGCCGAGCGATCGCCAATTCCCCTGGCCGGCGAGGACGAGGGCCGCTACATGGCCGCCGTCGCCCTGCCCGGCGGAGGGCTGTGGAGCACCGCCGACGATCTCGTCCGGTTCGGCCGCGCGTTCCTGCGGGAGGGCGAGCTGGACGGGGCGAGGGTGCTGTCACCGGCCTGGGTGCGGCTCATGACCGCGGAGACGACCGTCGACGGGATCGGGCGGGAGGACGACCCGACGGCTTCCCACCACTACGCCCTCGGCTGGGGCAAGCCGGACGGGAGCACGCTGCCCGCCTCGCCGAACGCGTTCGGCCACCGCGGCTACTCGGGGACGCTGCTCTGGGTTGACCCCGGGTTTGACCTCGTCTTCGTCTACCTGACGGGGGCCTGGGGGTTTCCGACGCGGCCGGTCGACGCGGTGCTCGGCGCGGTCTACGGCGCCCTGCGCTGATGGCCGTGGAGGAGGGGAGCGCCCTGAAGCCAGGACGGGGAGGCCGACCGGGCCGGCCCGCGAGCCCGTCGCGCCCTGTGCGCCGCGCCCGTCTCCTCGAGGCCATGCTCGACACGGTCGTGGCGGAGCAGGAGGGCGGCGAGCAGGCCCGGCTCGTGCGCCGGATCCGCCGGCTCGCGCGTGAAGCTGGATCGGCCGGCTACCCGGCCGAGCGGCGAGAGCTCGAGGAGACCCTCCGCGCGCTCGACCAGGCGACAGTGGAGCTCCTCGCCCGTGCCCTCGGCCTGCATCTCCAGCTCCGCAACCTTGCCGAGGAGGCGGACCGGGTCGGTGCCCTGCGCCGTCGCGAGCGGGCAGCGGGCGGGGCCGGCGTGCCCGGCTCGTTCGCCGCGACCTGCCGCCGCCTGCGGGCCCTGGGCTGCACCGCCGGCGACATCGAGGCGGTCGTCGGCAGGTTGCGGGTGTCGCCGGTGTTGACGGCGCACCCGACCGAGGCCAGGCGGCGGACCGTGCTCGTGGCGCTCCGACGCGTCTACGCCCTGCTCGAGCGGCTCGGCGAGCCCTTCCTCGGTCCGGCCGAAGCTGCGGATGTCCGGCGCCGACTGCTGGCGGAGATCACGAACCTGTGGCGCACGGCCGACCTGCGCCTCGCCCGTCCGACGCCGCTGGCCGAGGTGCGGACGGCGATGGTCTTCTTCGACGCGACGCTGTTCACCGTCACGCCGCGGCTGTACCGGGCGCTGGACGCAGCGCTCGACGGGGAGCCGACCCGGGATGCTGCCGCTGGGCGACCGTCCGCCACCGGTGCGGCTGGGTCCGGCACCAGGCCGGCGCGCGTCCCCGCCTTTCTCCGCTGGGGCAGCTGGATCGGCGGCGACCGGGACGGCCACGCTGCCGTGACGGCCGACACGACCGTCGAGTCGCTCCGCATCGCCGCGGACCACCTGCTACACGGCTACGAGGCCGTCGCCACGCGGCTGATGACCCAGCTGTCGGCGAGCCCGGTCAGCGGCAGCCCGAGCGCGGCGATCGGCCGTCGGCTGGAGCGGGACGAGGACGAGCTGCGCGAGCGCATGCGCGACATGCGGGCGAGGTTCCCGCGCGAGCCCTACCGCCGCCGCCTCGGGGCGATCGCCGAGCGGCTTCGCCGCACCCGGTCGGCCCTGGCCGGGACGCCCGGGCCCCAAGCCGGCCGCTACCCTGGGCCGGCTGCGCTGCTCGATGAGATCGTCGATCTGCAGGAGGCGCTTGCCGCCGACGGGCTGGGCCGGTTCGCCTGGGGCGAGCTGCAGGATCTCCGCTGGCAGATCGAGACGTTCGGCTTCCACCTGGCCTCGCTCGAGATCCGCCAGCACGCCGCCGTGCACCGCGCGGCGCTGGCCGCGCTCGAGGAGCGCCCGGCGGCGCTGGCCCGCGAGGTCGCCCCGGGCGTCTCCGCGGCCGAGGTGCTGGCCGCCTTCCGGGCAATGGCCACGTTGCAGCGTCGCTACGGCGAGGAGGCATGCCGGCGGGTGGTGATCAGCTTCACCGCCGGCCCCGACGACGTCGCCACTGTCCTGCGGCTGGCCGACCTCGCCGGCGACACGTCGATCCCGGCCGGCGCGACGGACGGCTTCGTCGCAGCTGTCCCGGCCGTGGACGTCGTGCCCCTGCTGGAGTCGGCGGCGGCGCTCGAGGCGGCGGGCGAGATCCTTGCCTCGCTCCTCGCCGATCCCGCCTACCGGGCCCACCTGTCGACCCGCCCCGGCGGCCAGGAGGTGATGCTGGGCTACTCGGACTCGAACAAGGAGAGCGGCTTCGTCGCCGCCTCGTGGATGCTGCAGCGGGCGATGACCGATCTCGTCGAGGTGGCCGCAGCCGCCGGCGTCCCGCTCGTCCTGTTCCACGGGCGCGGGGGGGCCATCGGCCGCGGCGGCGGCCCGACGCACCGGGCGATCCTCGCCCAGCCGCCAGGGTCGGTGGCCGGGCACCTCAAGCTGACCGAGCAGGGCGAGGTGATCGCGGCCCGCTACGCGAATCCCGCGATCGCTCTCCGCGGGCTCGAGCAGGCGACGTCGGCGACCCTGTTGGCCTCGATCCGGGCGCCGGGTGACGCGCCGGTGCCCGGATCGGGACGGGCGACGGCGGGTGCCGCGACGGCGAATGCCGCGACCATGGACGAGCTGGCCGCGACGGCGCGTGCCGCCTACCGCTCGCTGGCCTGGGAGAACCCCGACCTGTCCGCCGTCTTCGAGCGGATCACGCCGATCGACGCCATCGCCGACCTGCGGATCGGGTCTCGCCCCGCGGCGCGCCCGACCGAGGGGCCGTCGGAGGGCGGCGGGCAGCTCGACCTCGAGGCGCTCAGGGCGATCCCCTGGGTGTTCGCCTGGTCGCAGGCGCGCATCAACCTGCCCGGCTGGTACGGCCTCGGCTCCGCCCTGGCTGCCTTCGTCGAGCGACATGGGGAGGCCGGCCTGCGCAGCCTTCGCGAGCTGTACGAGACCTGGCCGTACTTCCGCGGGCTGCTGCAGCTGGCCGAGACCGCCCTGGCCTGGACCGATCCCGGTGTGGGCCGGCGCCATGCGCTCCTCGCCGGCGAGGCCGGCAGCAGGACCTGGGCCGCCATCGAGGCCGAGTACGATCGATCGGTGCGGCTCCTGCTGGCCGTGACCGGCGCCCCGCGTCTCCTGGTCGGCCTGCCCGAGCTGCGCCGGTCGATCGAGGGCCGCGGCGGCGACCTGGCCGTCCTGTCGGACCTCCAGGTGCTGCTGCTCGGACGGCTGCGCTCGACCCCGGCCGGCGACTCCGGCGCGGCCGCGCTCCGCCGGCTCGTCCAGCTGACGATCAGCGGGATCGCGGCGGGCATCCAGGCGACGGGCTAGGCGAGCGGGGGAGTACGCTTCCGGCCGACATGTCAGCCAGTCACGACTCCTGGCGTCCGGGCGCGACGCCGCTGCCGGCCGACGACGCGGACCTCCTGGCCCTCGACCTCGACGGGCTCTCCCGGCGCTGGGCGGCGGCCGCCCGGGGCCTGCCGATGACCGCCGCCGAGATGACCGGCGCCGATGCGAGGGCGCAGCGGCTGGGCGTGCCCGGGATCGTCCTGATGGAGCACGCCGGGGCAGCCGTGGCGGCCGCCGCGCGGGCCCTGGCCGCGGCGTCCGGCCGCCTCGACAGGGGGCCGTTCCTCGTCCTCTGCGGACCCGGCAACAACGGTGGCGATGGCCTGGTCGCCGCCCGCCGCCTGGTCCGCGCCGGCTTTGCGACGATCGCGGTGCTGGTCTCGGCCGAGGCCAAGCCGGGCACACCGGATGCTGCCCGCAACTGGGACCGCCTCGCCGGCCTGGCGCGGGTCGAGCGCGTCCACGCCGCCACGCCGCGGGACGTGACCGTGCTCGGCCAGGGGGTGGAGCGCGCGGCGGTTGTGGTCGACGCGCTCCTCGGGACTGGGGTGCGCGGCCTGCTGCGCGAGCCGATCCGGACCGCGGTGGATCTCTGCCGCGGGGCGCGCGCTGCCGGCGTTCCGGTCCTCGCGGTGGACACGCCGACGGCCTGCGACCTGACCTCGGGCGAGCTGTCCGACCCGGTGGTGGAGGCTGATCTCACGGTCACCTTCCACCGGCCGAAGGCCGGGTTGCTGACGCGTCGCGGCGCCGCGGTGGCGGGCCGCGTCCTGGTCGCCCCGATCGGGATCCCCGTCGAGGCCGACCGGACCTGACGCGAACCGCGGCCCGGGCGTGGTGCCCGGGCCGCGATGGCTGAGCCGAAGCGCCCGGCCGAGCCGGGCGCTCGTTCAGGAGCCGCCCTTGAGGGCCGCCAGGCGCGCCTCGACCTCGAGGTCGTCGGCGGCATCGTCGAGGCTGTCGAACTGGGCGTCGAGAGAGCTGGCGGCGACCTCCGCCATGCCCCGCGCCTGCGCCTCCTCGTGGCGGACCTTCTCCTCGAACCGGGCGACCTCGCTTGTCGGATCCATCACGTTGACGCTCTTCATCGTCTCGGTGACCTGGGCCTGGGCACGGGCCATCTTGGAGCGCGCAATGAGCTCGTCCTTCTTCTGGACCAGCTCCTCGCGCTTGGCGCGCATCCCGTTGAGGCCGTCCTTCAGCTTCTCGACGAGCTCGGTCTGGGTCGCGATCTGCGTGTCGAAGACCTTGACCTGCTCTTCGAAGCTGATCTGGCGCTTCAGGGCGATCTTGGCCAGGTTGTCGAACCGGTCGGCGTCAGCGGTGTTGCCGGCGGCGCGGTACTCATCCGCCTTCCGGGAGGCGGCCAGGGCCTTGGCGCCCCACTCAACGGCAGCCTCCTTCGCCTCTTTCTCGTCATCCTCGAGGAGCCGGAGGTTGCCGATCGTCTGGGCGACCGCCTCCTCGGCCTCGCGGATGTTGTTGGTGTAGTCCATCACCATCTGGTTGAGCATCTTCTCGGGATCCTCGGCGGAGTCGAGGATCGCGTTGATGTTCGCCCGCACCAGCTGCCCCATACGGCCGAGGATCGAGGTCTGGGCCATGGCCAGGTGTCCCTCCAATTGAGGCCGCCGCCGGAGATCGGCGTCGCGCCAGCATCGCCACCGTCACAGGCTGCCCGGCCGGGAGACCGGGCCGCCATCGGTCATCCTACCCCCGTGGTCACCAGCGTCCGCCGCCGGAGGTTCGCCCCCCGCCGCCGAAGCCGCCGCCGAAGCCGCCACCGCCCCCGAAGCCGCCGCGGCCACCGCCGCTCAACATCCCGCCGATGATCCCCCCGATCACGGCTCCGGCGATGTCCGCGCCGTCCACGCCCCCCCGGCCTCCGCGGCCACCGCCGCGCCATGGGTCGTCCCAGTCATCGTAATCGCGCTGGGCGAAGGCCAGGGCCTCGTTGGCGAGACGGGCCGCGTCCTCGGCCTCGCGCGCACCGGCGGTGGGGTCCGTCGGCCCGATCGCGACCGCCTGGTCGAGGTGGCGCTGCGCCTCGGCCAGCCGGGTGCGTGCCTCGCGCCCGACGCCCCCCCGGCGGGTCGCGATGAAGTCCGAGGCGCGCGTCACCGTCGCCTGGGCGCCCCGGATCGAGGTGTCCAGGCGGGCCGCCAGTCGTGCCTGCTGCTCCTGGGCCGTCCGGATCGAGGCCAGTGCCGCATCGGCGATCTCGTTCGCCTGGCGGGCGCGCCGGTAGGCCGAGGCAACGTCCGGCTTGGGCGGTGCCAGGTCGGTGCGGGCGGTGGCGAGGAGCGACTCGGCCTCGGCCAGCCGGTCCGGCAACGCCGGGTCGGCTGGGGCGGTGCCCACCGCTGCCCGGGCGCGGTCGAGGTCGGCCTCGGCGTCGACCAGCTCGCCGGCCACCCTGTCTCGGGCCTCGTCCACCTCTCTTGCGAGGCGCTCGACGCCGTCGATGAATGCCCCGGCCTGGCCGAGCGCCTGCTGGCCGGCCCTGGCGGCCGCCGCCAGCGTGCGGCTTTCGCCCGCCCACCGGGCGGCCTCGCCCTCGGCGATGGCCGCCCGCACGGCGGCGATGCGGGTGCGGGCGTCGTCCAGGTTCCTCGCCACCGGCTGCCAGACGGCGTCGGCGTACTCACGGAGGTGGCTCATGGTCTGCTCGGCTGCCACGAGGCGCGCCTCCATGGCGTCCGTGTCGGTGGGCAGCCTGGCCAGGACCTCGGGCGCCTGCCGTTCGAACGCGCGGAGCTGCTCGAACCGCTCGGCTTCCGCGTCCAGCCGGGCCTGGGCAGCGCGGCACTTGCCGACCAGCTCGACCAGCATCCGCCGGCGCGTGGGCCGGTCCTCCGGGGTGGAGTCGTCGAGCTGCTGGCGGATCTCGAAGGCCGCCCGGAGGTCGGCCTTCGCCGCCGCGATCGCATCGCGGAACGGGGCTGCCTCGGCCTCGCCGAACTCCGCCTCGGCGAAGCCCAGCTCCTGATCGCTGTCGCGGACCGCGTCGTCCGTGGCGACGAGGAGCCGGTTCGCCTCCTCGCCCAGCTGCTCGTCCGACGTCGTGGCGAACTCGTCGGCCGGTCCGGAACCCGTCCCTGCGGCTGCGCGAGCGCCGGCCGGCCTTCGCCGGTAGAACAGCCACCAGGCCCCGCCGGCGATGAGCGCGACGACAGCGACCAGGGCGACGATCGTGCCGATGCTCCAGCCGTCACCACCGCTGCTGGCGGGCGGCTTGGTCGGCTGCGGCACGGCGGTCTGAGCGCCGCCACCGAGCTCTGTGCCCAACGCGTCGGCGAAGCTGACCACGGCCCCGGCGTAGTCCTCGTTGCGCAGGCCCGGCTCGAGCGAGCTCGAGAGGAGCCGCTCCAGCTCGGCGTCCGACAAAGGAAACGCCTCCGGCCGCGAGTAGCCGTAGGCGCGGTCATCGAGGGCGATGACGAGGAGCAGGTCGGTTCCGCCGAGCGAGCTCAGGCGGGCCGTCTCCGCGGCGAAATCGGGGGCGGACATGCCGCCCGTCGTGTCGGTGTACCACACCCAGAGCTGGGTCCCGTGCTCCCCCAGGAGCGCCTCGAGAGCGGTCTCGACCTCCGGCCTGCCCGTCGCGTCGAGGGCGCCGACATCGTCGGTCAGCTGGTCGCGGAGGTCCCGGGGCTCGGCGGCGACGGTGGGGCCGGCAGCCGCCAGGAATCCGACGAGGGCCGCCAGCGCGAGCCCGGCGGCGAGCAGGCGGCGGAGGGGCAGCGGTCGACGGCGGAAGGTGGCGGACATCCAGGTGCCCCCAATCGTGGATCGATCCGGCAGTTCGCCTGCCCCATTCTCGCGCGATCCGGCAACGGGCGTGCGGCCGCCGGGCGGTACCATGGCGAACGCCGGGGTCGTTCAACCGTCCCACCCGTGGAGGCCGACCAGCATGGCCAACCCGTCGCCCGACACCTTCGACGTCGTCGTTCTCGGCGCCGGTACCGGCGGCTACGCGGCCGCCTTCCGGGCCGGCCAGCTCGGCATGCGGGTCGCGCTCGTCGACGAGGACAAGATCGGCGGCACCTGCCTCCACCGTGGCTGCATCCCGACCAAGGCACTGCTCGAGTCGGCCGAGGCCGTCCATCGGGTGCGCGAGAAGGGCGCCGAGCTCGGCCTCACCGGCCACGAGGGCATCGGCTTCGACTATGGGCGGATCGCCGCCCGGCGCGACGCCGTCGTCAAGCGGATGTGGACCGGCCTGCGCACCCTCGTCGCCAAGAACAAGGTCGAGTGGGTGGCCGGCCGGGGCCGCCTCGACGGGCCCGGCCGGGTGCGGGTCGCCCTCCACGGCGAGGATGGCACGCCGGGGGGCGGCGGCGAGCGGCTGTTGCTGGCAACCGACGTCGTCGTCGCCACCGGCAGCCGGGTGAAGAGCCTGCCCGGGTTCGAGCCCGACGGAGTCCGTGTGCTCACCTCCGACGACGTCCTCCGGGCCGACAGCGTGCCGCCGAGCATCGCCATCGTCGGGGCCGGGGCGGTCGGCTGCGAGTTCGCCAGCCTCTACGCAGATCTCGGGGCGAAGGTGACCCTCCTCGAGTACCTGCCGGCGATCGCTCCGCTGGAGGACCGCGAGGTGTCGAAGGAGCTGGAGCGCGCATTCCGTCGGCGCGGCATCGACGTTGTCACCAACGCCCGGCTGGCTGCCGAGACGCTCGTGGTCGACGAGGCCGGGATCCGGGTCTCGGTCGGGGTGGAGGGCGGCGAGTCGCGCGAGGTGGTGGCCGAGGTGCTGCTGCTGGCCGCCGGCCGGGCTGCCAACGTCGAGGACATCGGCCTCGAGACAACCCGGGTGGAGGTCGAGCGCGGGGTCATCAAGGTCGACGGCTACATGCGAACCGCCGAGCCGCACGTCTGGGCCATCGGCGACGTCGTCGGCGGCCTGTGGCTGGCCCACACGGCGGCGCACGAAGGACTCACGGCTGTCCACGCCATCACCGCCGACCCGGACGTTCACCCGATCGACTACGACACCCAGCCGCGGGCGACCTACTGCCGGCCCGAGATCGCCTCGGTTGGCCTCACCGAGCAGGAGTGCGAGCGCCGCGGCCTGGCCGTCCGCACCGGCAAGGTCCCGTTCCAGGCCATCGCCAAGGCGGTCATCCACGGGGACTACGCGGGCTTCGCCAAGGTCATCGCCGACGCCGAGTCGGGGCAGCTTGTCGGGCTCCATCTCGTCGGCCCGCACGCCACCGAGCTGATCGCCGAGGCCTCGCTGGCGGCCTTCCTGGAGGCGACGGCCGGGGAGATCGGCGCGACCACCCATCCGCACCCCACCCTGGCCGAGGCGGTCGGCGAGGCGGCGATGGCGGTCGACGGCCGGTCGATCAACTTCTGATCGCGTTCTGATCGCGGCGGCGGCGCGAAGGGTCACAGGTGCGTGCCGGGGCCTCGTCGCTTGCCGCAGCCGTCCGGTCGGTAGCCGGACGGCGCACGATGGGCCACACTAGGCTCATCTGCCCCGGGAGCCATCGCGGGGGCGAGGGCCGGGGCAGGCGACGATCCGGTCGAACGCGGGGGCCGGCCCCGTCGAGGAGGTAGCGTCCGTGGCCAAGGTGACGATGCCCCAGCTCGGCGAGAGCGTCGCCGAGGGGACGATCGGACGCTGGCTGAAGGAGCCAGGCGACCGCGTGGCGAAGGACGAGCCGCTCGTCGAGGTGATCACCGACAAGGTGAACGCCGAGGTGCCCGCGCCGTTCGGCGGCATGCTGGTCGAGATCCTGGCCCCCGAGGGCGCGACGGTCCCGGCCGGAGCCGAGATCGCGGTCCTGACGGAGGGCGATGAGGCGGTACCGGAGCGTACCCCGGCGTTGGAGCCGGGCACGGCAACGCCTGCGCCCGCCGGTGCGGCCGCGCCGTCCACTGCGGCCGCGCCACCCGTCGAGCCTGCACCGCAGATCGCACCGCCCGCGTCGGCGCCTGCTGTCCCGGTGGCGGCCGGACCTATGTCCGTTCCTGCGCCGGCCGCCTCGGCGGCCCTGCCCGCGATCGGCAGGCCGGACGCACGCATGACGCCGTCGGTGCGCCGCCTGCTGCGGGAGCACGGGCTGGCGCCGGAGCAGGTCCCAGGCAGCGGCATGGGCGGGCGGATCACGCGCGCCGACATCATGGCGGCGGTTGGCCGCTCGGTTGCCGGCGCTCCGCCCGGCGCCCCGGCGCCCGTTTCGCGGCCGGCCGCAGGCGCCGCACGCCCGGCTTCGACTGCCCTCGTCTTCCCGCCTGGCGCGGACGAGCTCCTCGTGCCCATGTCGCGGATGCGCCGCGGGATCGCCGACCAGATGACCCGGGCCTTGGCGGTGCCGACCGCCTACGTCCAGGTCGAGGTTGACGCCACGAACCTCGTCCGCCTGCGCGAAGGCGTCAAGGCCGAGTACCAGGCGCGCGAGGGGATCTCGCTGAGCTACGTCGCGCTTGTCGCCCGGGCGGTCATCGAGGCGCTGCGCCACCGTCCGACCTTCAACGCCCACTGGACGGATGCCGGCCTGTTGGCCATGCGCCGGATCCACTTGGGAGTCGCCGTTGCCGTCGACGACGGGCTCGTCGTGCCGGTCGTGCGTGACGCGGACACGCTCTCGGTCCACGGCATCAACCGGGCGATCGCCGACGTGGCAGCCCGCGCCCGGGCCGGTCGGTTTCGGGTCGACGACTTCGGCGGCGCGACCTTCACCGTCGACAACACCGGCTGGTACGGCAGCATCGTCACCCTGCCGATCATCAACGTCCCCGAGGTCGCCATCCTGACGATGGAGGCGATCACCAGGCGGCCGGTGGTGGTGACGAGCCCGGAGGGCGAGGCTATCGCCATCCGGCCGGTCATGAACATGGTCGTGGCCATCGACCACCGCGCCAACGACGGGGCCGGCGCGGGGTTCTTCCTTCGCGACGTCAAGGCCTGGCTCGAGGCCGTCGGCCCCGAGACGGCCATCTGGTAGAGACCTGGGCGGTCGAGGGACAGGGCGGGCAGGATGAGCGAGAACCGCCACCGCCTGTCGATCGAGGAGCGCGCCGCCCGGCGCGAGGAAATCACCCGCGCTGGCCGCGACCGCTGGGCGGCCCTCGTCCGCAGCCTGCAGGCCGGCCGCGAGCTGCCGGTCGGCCGTCCGGCCCGGAGGCGCCTGCGCCTCTCGATCAACCCGGTGTTCTGGACGGTCATCAAGCTCGTGGTGCTCGGCCTGGCCATCTACGCGATCGCCCTCGGCGTGCAGACCTGGATCCGCGAAGGGTCGGTGGACACGTGGAGCGGGCCCGACGCCGCAGTGACGTCGGGCCTCAACCTGGCCGGGTGCACCGGCGCGTCGAAGCTCCGGGATCCGTCCTTCCCCTCGTGGATCAGGACGGCGGACGGGGTCTACCTGCTCACCGACCGCAAACGGCCGTTCATGGGGATCGGGGAGACGAGGGGCTTCTCGGACAGCGGCTACCGGAACGGGGCGTTCCGGCTGCTCTGGATCGACGACACGCCGGCAGGCCGGGCGCGCGATGACGTCTTCGTCTGGCAGGAGCCGGCGATCGCCGGGATCGTCTACGCGCGGGAGCCGACGTGCCGTTGAGCGGGTCGGCGCCTCACCGGGCAGGCCCAGCCTTGGCCCGATGCGGCGCCGCGCGCACCGCCGGTAGACTGGGGCCATGGCGAGCGAGTCCGCGCTGATCGATCCAGCGGCCGAGGAGTCCGCCCCTCATCGCCGCCACCCGGACTGGCTGATGGTGGCGGTCCCGGCGGGTGAGGCCGTGCGTGACCTGCGTCGCCTCGTCCGGGGGCTTCACCTCAACACGGTCTGCGAGGAGGCGCGCTGCCCGAATCTCGGCGAGTGCTGGGACCAGCGCACGGCCACGATCATGATCCTCGGCGAGACGTGCACACGGGCATGCGGCTTCTGCGCCGTGCGGACCGGCCGGCCCACCTGGCACGACCCGGACGAGCCGCGCCGCGTAGCGGAGGCCGTCGCCACCCTCGACCTCGACCACGTCGTGATCACCTCGGTCGCCCGCGACGACCTGGCCGACGGCGGGGCGTCGGTCTTCGCCGAGACCATCCGGCGCGTCCGGGCGGCCAGCCCGGCGACCGGGATCGAGGTCCTCGTCCCCGACTTCGACGGGGAGGAGGCACCGCTGGGCATCGTGGTGGCCGCCGCGCCCGACCTCCTCGACCACAACCTGGAAACCGTGGAGCGACTCCAGCGGCAGGTCCGCAGGCGGGCCCGCTACGACCGCTCGCTGGGTGTCCTCGCCCGGGCCCGGGCTCGTGCCCGCGAGGCCGGCACCAGGCTCCGCACCAAGAGCTCGCTGATGGTCGGGCTGGGCGAGACGGAGGACGAGGTGCTGGCGGCGTTCCACGACCTGCGCGCGGTCGGCTGCGACATCGTCACCGTCGGCCAGTACCTCCGCCCGACCCGGGCCAACCTGCCCGTCGTCCGCTACTGGACGCCGGCCGAGTTCGCCCGCCTGCGCGACGCGGCGCTCAGTCTCGGCTTCGAACACGTCGAGTCGGGCCCGCTCGTCCGCACGTCGTACCACGCCAGGAGCCAGGTCCCAGGGGCGGACCTGCGCGCGGCACGCCGCCGGGCTGAGCTGGATCGCGACGGCCGGGTCGTGCCCGGGGTCGTGCCCGAAGTCGTGCCCGGGTCGATGGCATGACCCCCAGGCTGGACCGGGCGCTGCCCCTGGCCGAGCTCCACTGTCACCTGGGCGGCGCCGTCACCCCGGCGATCATGTGGGGTATCGCCCACCAGCAGGGGATCCGCCTTCCGACCAAGGACTACTGGCAGTTCCGCGACATGATCACCGTCTCGGCGGGACGGCGCAGCTCGTTCAACGGCTACCTGGAGCTGTTCCACTGGACCGAGCTGATCCAGTCCTCGCCGCTGGCGGTGGAACGCTCCGTCTACGAGGTCCTCGGCGGTGCGTACCGCAAGAACCACGTCACGACGATGGAACTGCGCTTCAACCCGATGAAGCGCAACAGGGGTGGCGAGCAGGATCTCGACCACATCATTGCCGCGGCCCTGCGGGGGATGGACCGGGCCGTGCTGGAGTACCCGCTCCGGCCCGGCCTCGTCTTCTGCCTCGACCGGGCCTTCCCCTACGAGCTGAACGAGATCATCGCCGAGAAGGCGATCGCCTGGCGCGACCGGGGGATCGTCGGCATCGACATCGCCGGCCCGGAGTCGGACGGGTTCCGCGTCCGCGACTACCGGACCCTCTTCCGGCGGGTCCGGCGACACCACCTGGGGATCACCGTCCACACCGGCGAGTCGGGCCCGGTCGCCGAGATCGCCGAGGTGATCGAGCAGCTCGAGCCGGACCGCATCGGCCACGGCGTCAAGGCCGCCTACGACCCGCGGACGATGGCCATGATCCGCGAGCGGGGCATCGTCCTCGAGGTCTGCCCGACCTCGAACCTCGTCACCCGCGTCGTCTCCGGCTGGGACGAGTTCCGCTGGATCTTCGACCAGCTCCGCCGCAACGAGGTCCGCTTCACGATCAACACCGACGGCCCGGAGATGCTCCGGACCTACATCCGCGACGAGCTCGCCAGCCTGGGCCGGCTGGGCATCCTCACCGTCGACGAGCAGGCCGAGGTAGCCCGGACGGCGATGGCGGCCTCGTTCGTGCCGAACGTCGGCGACGTGCCCCGGGCCCGGATCGAGCCGGCCTCCCGGGAGACGGTCGAGCGCGAGGAGGCGTAGGGGGAACGTCCCGCGGCCCCGGGGCCGACGATCGGCGGCAGGCGCCCAGGATCGCGGAGTCGTGTCCCCGCGACCCGGCGTCGCGCTATGAGCGGGGCTCGAAGCGGAAGGCGCAGGCCCGATCGCCCGAGGGGATGTGGCTGATGCGGGTGACCCGTGCGTCGAGCACCTCGGCGAACAGCTCGGCCTCCGCCCGGCAGACGGCGTCGGACCCGTCGATCACGCCCAGGATGGCGCAGTGGTGCTCGCGCAGCTCGATGACGCCGTCCGTCGCCAGGCCGGCCCGGCACAGGTAGCCGGCCTCGTCCTGGAGGATCGCGAGCTCGCGGACGCGCGCCTCGAGGGGCGCATCCGGTCCCAGGCGCTCGACCAGATGGGCGCCGAGCCGCCCGGCCAGGATCCGCCGGCGTGCTTCCAGCACCGAACGCACCAGCGCCTCGCCTCCGACCGCCCCGATCGACTCGAGCAGGGTCGAGGCGAGGCCGTCGTAGGCGGCGGGGAGGCGGGCATGCCCCGCCGGCGTCACGTCGTAGAGGTGCCGCGGGCGCCCGACGCCGTGGCGGACGGCATGGCGCTGGACGAGGCCGCGGTCGGCCAGGTCCCGGAGCCGCAGCAGGGCGCCGGTTCGCGACAGGCCGAGGCGCCCGGCTACCGTCTCCGGCGAGACGGCGCCGCTCTCGCACAGCAGGCCGAGGATGGCCTGGTCCGCCGCGTCGAGCACGTCCGCGGCGCCGTTGCCGTTCGTCCGCCGCCAGGTTGGGCGCAGGACGGCCCCGATCGCTTGAGGTGGGGGCGGGTCGGTTCGCCCGGGCGGGCCGGCGGGAACGCGGTCGCTCATCGCCCGAAGGCTAGCATCGGAACCGTGAGGGCGCTCGCGCGGGCGCCCTCACGCTCCTGCCGGATGGGGCACGGTTTCGGGCTGGCCGTGCCCCGGCCCGAACCCCGCCTACTTCAGGACGACGAAGCCGTCGATGTCGACCCGTCCGCTGGAGACGACCAGCTTGATCCGGTGCGAGCCCGAGGTCGACCAGCCGGTCGCGTACACGATGCGGAAAGGCATGCTGGTCGAGCTCGTGAGGGTGACCGTCTTCTTGAGGACGTTGTCGACGTACACCTTGACCTTGCCGCGGGTCGGGCCTCGGTAGGTGAGGAATCCGACCGAGCGACCAGAGAAAGTGAAGGTGGCCGAGGCTCCGGCAGTCGAGGAGTACTTGCTGGTGCCCTTGTAGTAGCTCGAGGAGGACGCCGTGCGCCAGGTGCCGCTGTAGGTGGTGCTGGTCGCCTGGTCGTAGATGGTGGGCTTGAGGCTCGATCCGGTCGCCCAGGGGCCGACGTTGCCGTAGCCGTCGACGGCCCGCACTCGATACTGCATGAGGCGGCCGTCACTCGATCCGTACGCCCCCCACCAGTGCCGCTGGGTCACGCTGGTGGCGGTCCCCGTCGAGATGGGATAGAGGTTGTACGAGCCGCCGGTGACCGCCTCCAGCTCGTAGCGGCCGATGCCGCTCCCGCTCCCTGGATCGGTGGCCGCACTCCAGGAGACCTTCACCGGCACCGTGTCCCATACCGTCGTGTTGGAGACCAGTACCTGGTTGGGCGCCCCGGGTGCGCCGGGTGGGACCACGTCGAACAGCAGGCGCGACACGACGGTCCGCCAGCTGCCGTCGGCGGTCGGGATCTCGTTCGCCTGCCAGGCCGCGGCCGTGGCCGATGGATCGGCGGCGACGCCGACGTAGTCGCCCCAGCGGGTGCCGGCATAGGTGCCCTCGCCGGCGGCCAGGAGCAGCGGGTCGGTCCAGTTGTACGCCGGCGAATAGGCGACGGCATAGGTCGACACGTAGTCCGTGGCTGACGACAGGGAGTAGACGACGAACACCGTCCCGTCGCCGGCGATGCCGATGCCCGGGAAGAAGGCGTCATGCCCATCCTCGCCGATCGCCCAGGCGGTGCTGCCAACGGGCACCCCGGCCGAGAGGACGATGTTCGCGACCCTGGCCCGGAGGTCGCAGGTATTGCCGCCGTCATACGACCACGGGTAGGTGTGGACGATCCAGAGCTGTCCGTTCCGCCAGACCGCATCGGTGACCCGGGCGTCCACCGCGTTGGCGATCGTCGCCGGGCTGCCCGGTTGCCGGGGCTGTGGATCGCAAACGTAGGCGGTGTCCCAGTCGAGCCCGGCGCCAGCCGAGGACCATTCGGTGAGCGTCGGTGCGGTCGCGCTCCCGGACACCCTCGCATAGAGGATCTCGTGGGGCGCGAAGGACCCGCTGCCCGCGTCGCTGGCCACCAGGTGGACGTCGGCGCTGGGCGAGAGGACCTGGGCCGGTCTGATCGTCCACACGGTGTCCCACAGGGCATAGGAGGCCTCGAGCAGCGTGCCGCTGAGGATCTGCGACCATGGGATCACCGTGATCGACGCACCGCTGAACGTCACGTTGTACTCGAACTCGTTGGCGCTCAGAACGATCTTGTCGCTCGACGAGGCGAGGCCCGGGTAGTCGGGCAGGTACTGGTCGTAGGTGAGCCAGTAGATGCTCCAGGCCCCTGTCGGATCCGACGTCTCCGAGACCGCCAGGTTGAGGTAGTTGGACGCGAACGAGTTGTCGCTCAGGTAGCTCACCAGGACGCCGACCCAGCGGTCGTGGTAGTCGTCGTAGACGATGCGCGGATCTGCATCGACCTCGGCCGGGCCGAGACCGAAGAACGCCCAGTTGGGCACGGTCACGATCTCGGCGCCGGAGCGGCTGGAGATCCGCACCAGGCCGTTGACGACCTGGAGAACGTGCGACGGCCCCACCGCCACCCACGGGTCCGGCGGCTCGTAGCTGTCGGCCTGGTCCGCGTTGGCGATGCCGGCGAACGTGGGCGAGGCGACGACGGGCGGAACGACAGCAGCGAGGGCTCCGCTCTCGGCCTCGGCGGCGCGGACCGTCAGTGTCGCGGGCGCGCTTGACGGGCGGGTGGGCGGCCCGCCGCCGGCCGGCTTGATCGAGCGCTTTGGCAGCGCCTGGTGGGCCTTCCGTGGGTGCTCCTTCGCGTACCTCGCGGCCGCCGCCGGCCGCACCTTCGCCCGCAGCTCCACCGGGCGCGTCTGCCATTCGCCGCCATCGAGCGTCGGCTTGCCGGCCACGGCCGGGCTCAGGGCGGCGCCCGTCAGCAGCAGGCTGGCCGCCGCCAGGACGGCCATGAGCGAGTGCCACACCCGGCGCGGGCGTCGATCGGATGAGCGGTCGCGTGCGGCCATGCCTCGCCTCCAGGCCGAGCGGGATCGGCGATCCCAGGGGGTTCCCGGCCTCCGTCATTGTGTCGCTCCGGCTCCTGCCCCGAACGGCCGTTTTCGCAGGCCGAAGCAGCCGGTGTCAGCGCTGCGCGCGCTTCTTCGCGTCGCGGAGGCGGGCGAGCATGTCGTCCGGGGCGGGCGCGGTTGCAGCCGGCATGGAGCCGGGGGGCGCCGGGGCCGGAGGCGCCGGGGCCGGAGACGGCGTGGCTGGTGCGGGTTCGGCGGGGGTTGCGCCGGCTGCGGCCCGTCCGGTTGGGGAGGCAGGCAGCCGGTCTGTCGACGGGGCATCGACCCGCGGCGCTGCGATCGGCACGGCAGGCGGCTCGCCCCCGGCCTCCTCGCCCTCGGGGCGGGCCCGAAGCATCGCCTCGCGGGCCGCGGCGCCGCCCGCCCGATCGGCCGCCGCCAGCATCCCGGCGGTCGTGGCCGGCCTGGCCGCGACGCGCCGTCGCCGCGCAGGGATCGCGCGGACCCAGTCCGCGCCCGCCGCAAGGTCGCGCCGGGTGAGCTGGACGCGTCGCAGGAAGACGTCCAGCGGCCAGAGGAGCAGGGCCAGCAGGAGCAGCCAGGGCCACAGCTCGGTCGCCCGCAGCGTCGTGCCCAGGTCGTGGACCCAGGCGTCCTCCGCGGTTGCGACCACGTTCCCGCCCGTCGCTGCCCGCATGGCCGCCAGCAGCGGCTCGTTCGTGCCCAGCAGGCGGTACTCGGCCGGGGTCGGCGCCACCAGGCCCAGCGTCCGCCCCAGCGACGGCGCCCCGGCCAGCGTCTGCGTCACCCGCAGCGTGTAGGCCCCGGCCGCGAGCTCGCCGAGCGGCGCCTCGTAGGTGCCCGGCGCCACCTGGGCCAGCACGATCCGGCTGGAGGCATTGGCCGGGTCGATCATGTTCACGGAGGTCGCGTAGAAGTCGCGCGGCGTGCCGTCGGGGCCGACGCTCTCCACCCGCAAGGTCGTGCCCGCGGTGGTGCTCACGAAGCGCGCCTCGATGCCGCCCGACTCCTCGCCGGGGAAGGTCCACGCCACGAGCTGGCTGAGGAACCGGGTGAAGCCGTCCCAGCCGACCCAGTTCTTGGCCCAGCGCCCGGTCGTATCGGAGGTCCAGGCCACGGCCCGGCCCAGGCCGTACTGCCACTGGGCGAGCACCGGGTCGGAGCGCGACGAGACGAGCACGGTCGTGGCGGCCGCCTTGGCCGTCGTGCCGTTGTAGCCGAGCAAGGCCGGCAGCCCGGCGTCGAGGCCGCGCAGGATCGGCGACGACGCCTGCTGGATCGGGAAGAAGCGCTCCTCGACGATGTTCTGGCCGGAGACCTGCTGGGTCTCCTTCAGGAAGATGTCGGGGATCGAGGCCGGGTTGGCCGCGCCGTAGTAGCGCCCGCCGCCGCGACGGGCCAGCTCCTCGAGGAACGGATTGGCGCCGCCGCCGGCTCCCACCGTGGACAGGGTGATCCCGGCCGCCTTCATCCGGGCCACGATCGCGTCGTACTGGCCGGAGCTCGACCAGCCGTCGGTCAGCAGGATGACGTGGCGCCGGGTGGCCGCAGCCTCCTCGAGCGAGGCCACGGCCTGGTCGAGCCCGGCGGCGATGTTGGTCTGGCCCTCGGGCTGGATCCCGCCCAGGTCGGCCTGCAGGTCGCCGATCTGGCCGAGCGGCTGCGTCTGCACCGCCCAGTGCGCCGACTCATTGAAGGCGACCACTCCCAGCTCGTCGCGCTCGGTGAGGGCGGCAGCCGCGCGCAGGATGGCCTCCTTGCCGATGTCGGTCTTGCGCACCCCGCCGAGCTGGACGGCCTGGTTGCGGTCGAAGGTGTTGCAGTGACAGGCGTCCATCGAGCCGGACTTGTCGATCACGACCACGAGCGCGACGTCGGGCTGCTTCTCGCGGTCCTTCACCCGCATGTCGACCGGCAGGGCCGCCTCGAGCGGGGTGTCGCGGTAGCCGCCCGCGCCGTAGCTCTTCGTCCCCCCGACCATCACCAGGCCCTTGCCGAAGTCGCGGACGGTGACCTGGATCGCCTCCATCTGGCGATCGGTGAGGCGCGTCCGCGGGGTGTCGACGAGGACGATCGAGTCGTAGCCGGAGAGCGTGGCCGGACTGTCCGGCAGCAGCTCGGGCGTGACCGTCTCGACCTCGCCCCGCTCTGCCTCGAGGGCCGCCACGAGCTCCGCTGCCGGCTCCGTGCTGCCGGCGACGACGAGGACTCGCGGCTCGCCCTGGACCAGGGTGCCGAGGTCCGCCCGGTTGTTCTGCGAGAACGTGTCTCGGCCCGCCTCGACCGTGACCCGGTAGACGTGGAAGCCGGCCTCGTCCGGCGTGGTCCGGAAGACGACGTCGGTGACGCCCTCGCGCAGGCTCGCACGTTCCGTGGCGACCAGGACCAGGCCGCTCGTCGATAGCTCGTACAGGCGGATCGTCCCCGGTTGGGCAGCGGTCGAACGGACCTCGGCCGTCAGCTCGAGCTCCTCGCCGAGGCGGGCCACGGTCGGGCCCCCGAGGCGCTCCACGAGCACCTCGTCGGCCGCCCCCAGGCCGATGGTCCGCGTCTCGACCTGGATGCCGCGCGCCCCGGCCCGGACGGCCTCCACCTGGCCGGCACCGGTGGTGTCGTTGCCATCCGAGAGCAGCACCACCCGCTTCTGCGCGTCGTCGGGGAACACCGCGGCGGCGAGGCGCAGCGCGGCACCGATGTCGGTCGCACCCCGGACCGGGGTGGATGCCAGGCGGTCGACCTCCGCGAGCTCGGCCGGGAGCCGCTCGACCAACGCGTCCTTGCCGAAGGCCACGATCCCGGCCAGGTCGCCGCCCCGCCGCTTCTCGAGCGCCTCCCTGAGGTAGGCGAGCGCGTCCTGGCGGCCGGCGTTGCCGACCGAATCGGACAGGTCGACCACGAACACGGTCGTCAGCCGGTCGACGGGCAGCGTCACCGACAGGCCGGCCAGGGCGAGCACGAGGGCGGCAAGCAGCAGCCCCCGGACCAGCAGCGCCAGCCGTGCCCGAGCATCGCCGATCCGGCGCCGCGCCAGCAGGTGCAGGGCCAGCGCCAGCCCGAACAGGACCGGCCAGAGCAGGAGCCAGCCTGGCGCCCCGAACGACACGCCCATCACGTCCGCTCCGGCGGCGGGGG
>JAGDMV010000007.1 GCA_017860675.1 Chloroflexota bacterium | reverse complement strand
CCGCCGCCGGTGACCAGGGCGTCCGTGGCGAGCACGCCGGGGCCGCCGGCGTTGGTGACGATCGTCAGCCGCGGGCCGTGCGGGCGGGGCTGCTTGGCGAGCACGTCGGCGATGCCGAACAGGTCGGAGATCCGGTCGACGCGGATCGCGCCCACCCGGCGGAAGGCAGCGGCCAGGACCTCGTCGCTGCCGGTGAGCGAGCCAGTGTGCGAGGCGGCGGCCTTGGCCGCCTGGGCGGTCCGCCCGGGCTTGATGATGATGATCGGCTTGGACAGCGCGACCTCGCGCGCGGCCGACAGGAAGTCGCGCGCATCGCCGATCGTCTCCATGTAGATGACGATGCTCTGGGTGCGCGGATCGTCGCCGAGGTAGTAGATCATGTCGCCCCAGCCGACGTCGAGCATCGAGCCGAGCGAGATGACCGAGCTGAAGCCGACGCCTTCCTTGGCGCTCCAGTCGAGGACCGCCGTCAGCAGCGCGCCGCTCTGGCTGATGAAGCCGACGCTGCCGGGCCGGGCGATCCCGGCTGCGAACGTCGCGTTCAGACCCGAGACCGGGCTCATCACCCCGAGGCAGTTGGGGCCGATGACCCGGATGTTGGCAGCCCGGGCCAGCTCGAGGACGCGCTGCTCGAGGGCGGCCCCCTCGGGTCCGATCTCCTTGAAGCCGGCCGAGATGATGATCACGGTCTTCACGCCGACCTCGACGCACTCGGCCATGACGCCGGGAGCCGACGGCGCCGGGGTGCAGACCACGGCCAGCTCGACCGGCTCGGGCACGTCCGCCAGGCTGGGGTACGCCTTGACGCCGAGGATCGACGAGCGGTTGGGGTTGATCGGGTAGACGGTCCCGCCGAAGGGGCTGCTGATCAGGTTCCAGAACACGGTCCGGCCGACGCTGCCGGGCTTCTCCGTCGCGCCGATCACGGCCACCGAGCGGGGCGTGAAGAACGGCTCGAGCGGGCTCCGGGCGTAGCCGAGCACGTCGCTGACGCGGTCCTTCACTTCGCGCGACCGGCCGGGCGGGGTGGCGATGTTCATGGCGAGGGGGCTCCTTGGCGGGCACGGCGACACAGCCGCTGGTGGGGCGTTCCGTGGAGCGTCGCATGGTTCGGCAGGCGCCGCACAGGGTCCGGTGGTTCCCGCAGGGGGGCCGTCCGGCACGGCCCGGAACCGGCCAGTCGGACGGTCAGACGATCGCCGCCTGCCGTCCTGCCCGGCCGGCGCGCACCGAGGCCGCGTCTGCGCCCCCGCCCGTCGCGAGATAACGCTTCATTCATCGCCCGGAAACACCCTGTTGATCACGGCCCGCGAGCATCGCGCGGCGAGCGGCGACCGCCGCCGGACGCCCACGAAGCGCGGCCAGCCTGAGCCGGTGCCGCGGGGCATGGAGGAGCTACCTGGCATGACGATCACCTCGAGCAAGCGTGTCGGCGCGCTGGCGCTGGCAGCCATCTTCGTGGTCGGCGCCTGCACGAGCAGCGCCAGCCCGACACCCGCTGAGGGGACGCAGGCCCCGGCCGGCGAGGTCTCCGGGAGCATCACCGTGTCCGGCTCGTCCACGGTCGAGCCGATCTCGACCGGCGTGGCCGAACTGTTCAAGGAGACCAACCCCGAGTTCAAGTGGGACATCACCGGTCCAGGGACGGGCGATGGCTTCAAGCGCTTCTGCGCCGGCGAGACGGACGTCTCCGACGCCTCGCGAAAGATCAAGGACGAGGAGAAGGCCGCCTGCGAGGACGCCGGCATCGACTGGGTCGAGCTCAAGATCGCCTACGACGGCATCACCGTCCTGACCAACCCGGCCAACGACGCGATCAGCTGCCTGTCGTTCCCCGACCTCTACGCGCTCATCGGCCCCGAGTCCACCGGCTTCACCAAGTGGTCCGACGCGGCCGCGATCGCCACGGAGCTTGGCTCCAGCACGGTCCTGCCCGCCGCCGACCTGTCGATCACCGGCCCGGGCGAAGAGTCGGGGACCTACGACACCTTCGTCGAGCTGGCGCTGGCCAAGATCGCCGAGTCCCGCGGCAAGGAGGCGGTCACGCGGCCGGACTACCAGGCAAGCCCCAACGACAACGTGATCATCGAGGGCATCGCCGGCAGCCCGACCTCGCTCGGCTGGGTCGGCTTCGCCTTCGCCGAGGAGAGCAAGGACTCCATCAAGGAGCTGGCCGTGGCCAAGGAGGCCAACGGCACCTGCGTGGCGCCGTCCGCGGAGACGATCAGCGACGGCAGCTACCCGCTGTCCCGCGCCCTCTACATCTACGTCAACAAGGCCAAGGCCATGGAGAACCCGGCCCTGGCCGCCTGGGTCGACTTCTACCTCGCACCCGGCACCATCGAGCAGGTCCTCAAGGACGTCCCCTACGTGAACCTGCCGGCAGGCGAGCTCGACGCGACGCGCGCTGCCTGGGAAGCCGTGAAGTAACCTCGCAGCTCCTCGTACCGAGAACCGACCGGGTCTGCTCGGGGCCCGGTCAGTTCTGCTAACCGGCGGGCTGGACAAGGGCCCGTCGCCGGCTCGACCAATGGGAGAGCATCGGTCCATGACCCAGGCCACGCGTACCGCCAGCGGCAGCAGCCTCGTCGGGCGGCCCGGCCGACGCCGGAGCGAGAGGCTCGCGAAGGCGGTCCTCATGGCCGCGGCCGGGCTGTCCATCGTCATCAGCGTGGGCATCGTCCTCTCGGTCCTGGCCGAGTCGATCATGTTCCTCAGCCAGATCGAGCTCAGCCAGCTGTCGGCCCCGGGCTGGTTCCCGCGGCGGGGCATGTACGACCTGGCGACCCTCTTCGCGGGCACGCTGATGATCACGGTCATCGCCATGCTGCTGGCCGGGCCGGCCGGCCTGCTGGCCGCGATCTGGCTGTCCGAGTACGCCGGCCTCGGGACCCGGAACAGGATCAAGCCGGTGCTCGAGATCCTGGCCGGCATTCCCTCCGTCGTGCTCGGGTTCTTCGCCCTGACCTGGATCAGCCCCAACGTGGTCAAGGCGATCTTCCCGACCGCGAGCACCTTCAACTTCCTGGCTGCCGGGATCGGGGTGGGCATCCTGACGATCCCCCTCGTCGCCTCCGTCTCGGAGGATGCGATGCGGGCGGTGCCCCGCTCGCTCCGGGAAGCCTCGTACGGCCTCGGAGCGCGCCGGACCACGACCGTGCTGCGGGTCGTGCTGCCGGCATCGGTCTCGGGCGTGGTCGCGGCCTTCATCCTGGCCATCTCCAGGACCGTGGGCGAGACGATGGTCGTGGCGGTTGCCGCGGGCGCGACGGGCGGTTCCCTGTTCACCCTCAACCCGCTCGGGCCTGGCCAGACGCTGACCGCGGCCATGGCTTCGCTGGCCACTGGCAGCGACCAGGTGACGGGCGATTCGGCCGCGTACCTCAGCCTGTTCTTCCTCGGACTCCTGCTGTTCCTGGTGACCCTGGCGCTCAATGTCGTCGGGGATGTCTTCGTCCGGCGCACCCGGCAGCGGTACTAGGGGTCATCGATGAGCGTCTCTGCCGTCACCACCAGCAGCGTTCAGCGCTCGCTCAGATCCGGCGGGCGCGACTGGGCCGGCTTCGTCTTCGAGATCGTCCTCCTGCTCAGCCTCCTGTTCGCCCTCGTGACCCTGTTCGTCCTGCTGGCCGACGTGCTGGCGAAGGGCCTGCCGGTCTTCGCCGAGCGTGGCCTCGACTTCCTCACCTCGCCCCTCTCCAGCCGGCCCTCGCAGGCCGGCGTCGCCCAGGGAATCATCGGCACCCTGATCATGGCCGTGCTCGTGCCGCTCTTCGCCTTCCCGGTTGGCGTCCTGACCGCGGTCTACCTCGAGGAGTACGCGCCCGACAACCGCCTTACCCGCTTGATCACGGTCAACATCCGCAACCTCGCCGGTGTCCCGTCGGTCGTGTACGGCCTGCTCGGCCTGGCGGTGTTCGTGGCCGCCTTCGCCGCGCTCGGGTTCGGCAACGGCCGCAACATCCTGGCCGGAGCCCTGACCCTGGCGGTGCTCGTCCTGCCGCTGGTGATCATCACCGCCAGCGAGGCAATCCGGGCGGTCCCGTCCACCATCCGCGAGGCCGGCTTCGGGATCGGCGCGTCGCACTGGCAGGTGGTCCGTACGCTGATCCTGCCCTCGGCCGCGCCCGGCATCCTGACCGGCATGGTCCTTGCCCTGTCGCGGGCCCTGGGCGAGACCGCCCCGCTCATCCTGGCGGGAGCGGTCATGGGCTCCTTCTCCACCGGCGGCTCGCTCGGGGAGATCCTGACCGGGCCGTACACCGTGCTGCCGATCATCGTCTACGACTGGGCGCGCAAGCCGCAGGCCGACTTCCGCGAGCTGACCTCGGCCGCGATCATCGTCCTTCTGGCCGTGACCCTGTTCGCCAACGCCATCGCGATCCTGCTCCGCAACCGGTACGTCCGCGAATGGTGACCAGGCCCGACTCCACCGAGGAACACAGGATGACGAGCACTCCGCCTGCGCCTGACGGCGCACCGCCCGCGGCCGTGGATGGGCCCGCGGTCTCCCTCCGGATCGATGCCGCGACGCCGCTGGAGCCGCATGCGACGGGAAGCGCGGAGGAGCAGCCCGTCCTCGCCTTCCGCGGCGTGCACTTCTACTACGGCTCCTTCCGGGCGGTGAAGGATGTGACGGTCGACATCCACCGCAACCGGATCACGGCCCTGATCGGCCCGTCCGGCTGCGGCAAGTCCACCCTCCTGCGAACCATCAACCGGATGAACGACCTCATCCCCCACACTCGGCTCGAGGGCCAGGTCCTCTTCCACGGCGAGAACCTGTACGCCCCGTACGTCGATCCGGTCGAGGTCCGGCGGCGCGTCGGGATGGTGTTCCAGAAGCCGAACCCCTTCCCGAAGTCGATCTACGACAACGTCGCCTTCGGCCCGCGGGTGACCGGCATGAAGGGCAACCTCGACGACCTCGTCGAAGCGAGTCTCCGCCGTGCCGCCCTCTGGAACGAGGTCAAGGACAAGCTCAAGCAGTCGGGCCTGTCCCTGTCCGGCGGCCAGCAGCAGCGACTCTGCATCGCCCGGGCGATCGCGACCGAGCCCGAGCTCATCCTGATGGACGAGCCCTGCTCGGCGCTCGACCCGCGAGCGACGCTCCAGATCGAGGATCTCATGGCAGAGCTCACCGAGCGGTATACGATCGTGATCGTCACCCACAACATGCAGCAGGCGGCCCGAGCCTCCGACTACACCGTCTTCCTGAACATGGCCGAGGACCGGGCCGGCTACATCGTGGAGCAGGACGAGACCACCAGGATCTTCACCAACCCGGCCAACAAGATGACCGAGGACTACGTGTCCGGCCGGTTCGGCTGAGCCGCGGAGGAGCCAGATGAGCGACCAGAAGAGGCTGGACCCCGCCCGCGAGGGCGACGTCGACGTCATCCTTCGCTCGGTGGAAGGCGAGCTGCCGCAGCCCGTGACCGAGCTCCACCGTCCGCCGCTCGACCGCCACGAGCGGCACATCAAGGACACCCTGCTGCGCATGGGCAGTCTCATCGAGGTCGCCATCCGCGAGGCAGTCGAGGCACTGGCCGGCCACGACGCGGCCCGGGCGATGGCGGTGATCGAGAACGACCGCCACATCAACGAGCTCCAGCACGAGGCGATCAACGAGGTCGTCAACACGATCGCGACCCAGGCCCCGGTCGCCCGCGACCTGCGCTTCCTGCTCAGCCTCGACCTCGTGGCCTACGAGCTCGAGCGGATCGGCGACTATGCCGCGAACGTCGCCAAGCGAGCCGCCGACCTCGCCCCCGAGCCGCCCCTCGCCGGCCACCTCGGCCTGCCCGAGATGGGCGGCCTCGCGGCCGACCTCCTGGCCGACACGGTCCGCGCGCTGGTCGACTCCGACGCCGATCTCGCCCGCTCGGTGGCCCATCGCGACGACGAGCTCGACCGGATCTATCACCGGGTCCAGGAGGATGTTGTCGTCCTGGGCAAGGCGGATCCGGGCAATGTCGAGCGGGCGGCCAAGCTCCTGCTGGCCGCCCACTACCTCGAGCGGATCGGCGACCGCTGCACCAACATCGCTGAGGACGTCGTCTACTTTGCCACGGGCGCAACCGAGGACCTGAACCCCTGATCGGGCCCGGCCTGCCGCCGGGCCTCACCGTCCGCACCGGCCGGTGCCGGGGCTGAACCCGCGTCGCGGTCGGGGCCGCCGACCGGGATCGCGAACGCGAAGGTCGAGCCGGCCCCCTCCTCGCTCTCGACCCAGATCCGGCCGCCGTGAGCTTCGACGACATGGCGGGTGATCGCGAGACCCAGACCCGTGCCGCCGCCCTCGCGTGCCCGCGACCGGTCGACCTTGAAGAACCGCTCGAAGATCCGGGGCAGGGCACTGGCCGGGATCCCGGTCCCGTGGTCGACGACGGCGACGACCACCTCGCCCTCGCCTGGCTGGACACGGATCACGACCTCGCCGCCAGCGGCGCTGAACTTGACGGCGTTGTGGACCAGGTTGAGGAGCGCCTGCCCCAGTCTCGCCGTGTCGCCCCGGACGTGGGGCGTGTCGGGCGCCACGTCCAGCCGGACGGTGATGCCCTGGCGCTCGGCGAAGAGGGCGATGCGCTCGACCGTCGCGGCCGCCATCCGGCCCAGGTCGACATCGTCGAGCACGAGCAGGCGCGTGCCGCTCTCGATCCGCGCCAGGTCGAGCATCTCGTTGACCATCTGGACGAGATGACCGGTCTCGACCTCGATCCGGGCAACCCGATCGGCCGCCTTCGGCGGTAGGTTCCCGGCGTCCCGTGACAGGGTCTCGGCCAGGAGGCTGATCGTCGTCAGCGGGGTGCGCAGCTCGTGCGAGAGGTTGTCGATGAACTCCGCCCGCATCCGCTGGAGACTGCGCAGCTCGCTGACGTCCTGCAGCACGACCCACGCGTCGCCACCCTCGGTCCGCCGTGCGTGGAGCACCAGCGTCCGGGCGTTCTGGCCCCGCGCGGCCAGCTCGCCTGCGGCCGAACCGGTCTCGAGGGCACGCCGCACGAGCGTCTCGGCACGGTGGTCGGTGAGCGCCTCCATGACGCTCCGGCCGGCGAGCACCCCGACCCGGCGGCCGAGCAGGATTTCGGCGGCCGGACTCGCGGCCGTCACCATCAGGTCGGACGAAACGCGCAGGATCCCGACGCCCGCCGCCGCGAGCAGCGCATCGACATCGAGGTCGACTGGGTCGCCAGTGTCTTGCGAGACGGCCTGGCCAGGTCCTGGCGGCGAGGCAGCGGCGAACCGGCGATCAGGCATCGCGCCGGAAGACGTAGCCGGTGCCGCGGACGGTCTGGATGAAGCGGGGCGAGCCCGGGTCGTCCTCGATCGCAGCCCGGAGCCAGTGCACGTGGACGTCGACGGTGCGCGTCTCGCCCGGGTAGTCGTACCCCCAGACCTGCTCGAGCAGGCGCTCCCGGCTGAACACCTGGCCGGGATGGCTGACAAGGAAGGCCAGCAGGTCGAAGACCCTCGGCTTGAGGGCGACTGGAGCGCCGTCGCGCAGCAGCCGGTGTCCGGCGAGATCGACGGTGACGGAGCCCAGCTCGACGGCCTGGGGACCGGCACCGCTGGCCTGGTCAACCCGCCGCAGGAGCGCCCGGATTCGGGCCGACAGCTCGCGCAGGCTGAACGGCTTGGTTACGTAGTCGTCGGCGCCCAGTTCCAGGCCAACGACCTTGTCCAGCTCCGAGCTGCGGGCCGTCAGCATGATGATCGGCACGCCCGACTCGGCCCGCAGGATCCGGCAGACCTCGATCCCCGAGAGCTGGGGGAGCATCAGGTCGAGCACCACGAGGTCCGGCTGGCGCTCGCGGAAGCGGTCCAGGGCCTCCCGGCCGTCGGCGGCAGCGAACACGCTGAAACCGTCGGCAGTGAGGGCCTCCGCGACCGTCTCGCGGACCGTGGGCTCGTCGTCCACGACGAGGATCGTTCGGGCCATGTCCTCACAGGATAGGCGCGATTGTTAACGCGGCGTTGGCGGCCGTCCCTCCAATCGCGCCATTCGAGCCCGGAATGGCGTCGGTCCAGGCGCTCCCCCGTTGGCGGCCGAGGTCGCAGCCCGGGTGCGGGCCCGGGCCCGAAGGCAGCGCGATGACCTCCTCGGCCGGGCGATGACGCCTAGACTGGCCACCGGAGGAGGAGAGGCTTCGGAGCACAGTGCTGGAACCCCTGGACGGACAGAGGAGAGCACGATGAGCAACGAACAGGTGGCACCGGCGACGAGAGGTGTCGCGGTGGAGGTGCTGGCAACGGTTGACCTGGCCGATGAGATCGAGGGGATGGCAGGGCGCCAGCTTCGAATGCGCATGGTGACCATCGAGCCGGGAGGCGTGTTCGGCCCGATTCACGACCATAAAGGCAGGCCGGGCACCGTCTACATCCTGCAGGGAACGATCACTGACCATCGAAGCGGGGTCGCCACGGACTATGGGCCGGGAGTGGGCTGGCCGGAGGATCGGAACACGAGCCATTGGCTCGAGAACCGGGGAACGATCCCGGCGGTGGAGATCTCGGTCGACATCGTCAGGCAGGATTGACCTGCGCCAACCAACCTGTCGACCTTCCCCGAGCAGACGGAGCGTGAGTTGAGCGAAGTCAGGATCGGAGCCCTCTGCTGGAACCAGTACACGGACTGGCCGAGCCTCCTCGCGGCCGGCGTGCGGGCCGACCAGCTCGGCTACGACACGCTGTGGACGTGGGACCACCTCTACCCGATCATCGGAGACTCACACGGGCCCATCTTCGAGGGCTGGCTGACGGTGACCGCCTGGGCCCAGGCGACCCAGCGCATCCGGATCGGCCTGATGGTCGGGGCGAACCCCTTCCGGGAGCCGGCCCTGGTGGCCAAGATGGCCACGACCCTCGACCACGTCAGCAACGGGCGGGCGATCCTCGGGATCGGCGCGGCCTGGTTCGCCGAGGAGCACGAGGCGTTCGGCCTCGAGTTCGGCTCGGGCTTTCCCGAGCGGCTCCGCTGGCTGGCGGAGGCGCTGCCGGTGATGCGCGGGATGCTCGACGGGACCGAGCCGACGGCGGCCGGGCCGCGCTACCGGTCGAAGGCGACCCGCAACCTGCCGCCGCCGATCCAGCGCCGGCTGCCGATCCTGGTCGGGGGCGGCGGCGAGAAGGTGACCCTCCGGCTGGTGGCGCAGTACGCCGACATGAACAACGTCGGTGACGGGCCGGCCAGCGTGCGACGCAAGGAGGCCATCCTGCTCGAGCACTGCGCCGCGGTGGGCCGCGACCCGGCCGAGATCGAGCGCACCACGGGGATCGGGGCGGTCTTCATCCGCGATGACCGGGCGGAAGCCGAGCGCCTCTTCCGTGAGGCCTTCCGGCGCAACCGGATCGCTCGCCTGTGGTCGGACCAGCCGGTCGGGACGCCGGAGGACGTTGCTGCCCGCCTTGCCCCGTACCTGGAGATCGGCTACCGCCACCTGGTCGCGGGCTTCCCGGCCACGTTCGACGAGGAATCGATGACCCGGCTGGTGACCGAGGTGAGGCCGATGCTGGAGCGCGGCGGCTGACCGGCGCCAGCCTCGCCACGCCGATCATCGTGACTCGTCCCCGAGCGTCCCCGATTCGCCGCCACATGGATAAGCGACCGATAAGCGCCCCCTGTTAGCGTCCGCCTGACGCCCGCCGCAGGATGTGCCCCCAGCGGCGGGCGCTACGCGTCCACGGCCGGCCGCCGCGCCCGGGACGAACCCACGCTCGCCGCGCACGCCCGCCGGGGAGTCGTGCGATGGACCATGGCAGCGCACCCTGGCGCTCGCTCGAGGAGCCCGAAGGGCACGGGCATCTCCGTGCCGTCTCCGGCCCGGGCGTCCCCGACGGCCGCACCGGTCCCGTGGGCGCGACGTCGCAGCCAGCGGACGGACCCGTGCGACCGCGCCAGTGGGCCATCGCCGGGGCCGGCATCGTCGCGGCAGTCGTCCTGGCCGGCATCGCCCTCGCGACGACGACCGGCCGACCGACGGAGCTGACGCTGGCCGGCGTCGAGACCGGCGCGACCCCCGCCGTCGAGGTGGACCCGGCGAACGCCGGGGAGCGGACGTCGATCACCGTGGACGTCGGTGGGGCGGTGAAGCGGCCGGGCGTCTACCGACTCGCGGCCGGCAGCCGCGTCGCCGATGCGATCGCCGCCGCGGGCGGCTACAGCGCGGGAGTCGACGTCGCGGCCGCATCCGACCGGCTCAACCTGGCGGCCGTCATCGCCGACGGAGAGCGTGTGCGCATCCCGGCGCGGGGGGAGCCTGGACTCACCGCGACGGGTGCGCCGCCAACCGGCGACCCGTCGTCCTCGGGGCCGAATTCCCCGGCGGGCCCGGTCGACCTCAACCGGGCGACCGCAGCCGAGCTCGAGGCGCTGCCGGGCATCGGGCCCGTGACCGCGGCCAAGATCATCGCCGCCCGCGAGCAGGAGCCGTATGCGTCGGTCGACGACTTGCGCACGCGCGGTCTGGTCGGCCCCGCGACCTTCGCCAAGATCCAGGCGCTCGTGGCAGTCGACCGGTGATCCCGCGGAGCGCCTGCCTGGCGGCGGGCGCCGCCGGCGCGGCCTTGGTGCTCTCCGACGGCGGAGGGCAGCCCCGGGCCGCCGCCGCGTTCCTTGCCGCTGCTGCGATCGCCTCGGCCGTTGCCCTCGCCACGACCGGGCGTCCCGTTGCGGCTGCCCGGCTCGGTGCCGTGGCGGTCGGGGTGCTCGCCGTCGTGCTCCGCCTGCTGCTGGCAGGTGACTCACCGGTCCCTGCGACGCTGCCGGCAGGGTCGGGCCCGTGGATGGCGACGGTGTCCGCGGTCTCGTCACCGCTCGACGGCTCGCAGCGCTTCGTCGCCCGGCTCGACGGCGCCGAGGCGCCGCTCCTCGCGGTCAGGGCGCCGCGCTACCCGCCGGTCGTCCCCGGCGACCGCGTCGAGCTCGTCGGCCGGGTCGAGCCGCCGCCGGACTCCGAGTACGGCGCCTACCTGGCGAGGAACGGGATCGCCGGCACGCTCCGCAGCGACGAGCTGGCCCTGCTGCCCGCCGATCCCGGCCCGGGGGGCACGCTGGAAGCCGCTCGCCGAGCCGTGGACGCGGCGCTCGCGAGGGCGCTGCCCGAGCCGGCCGCCGGGCTGGCCGCGGGGATCCTTGTCGGCCTCCGAGAGCGGGTCGACCGCGAGCTGGCGACCGACTTCACCGCGACCGGCCTGTCGCACGTCCTCGCCATCTCGGGCTGGAACATCGCCCTCGTCGGCGGGCTCGCGGCAGCGCTCCTGGCGCGCCGCCCCGCCCGCGTCCGACTGGCCGCGACCCTCGCCGTGATCGTCGGCTACACGCTGTTCGCCGGGGCGTCGGCCTCGGTCGTGCGCGCGGCGGCGATGGCCGGCGTCGCCCTCGTCGCCCGGGCCGGCGGCCGGCCCGGGACCGCAGCCGCGGCTCTCGGCCTGGCGGTCACCGGGATCGTGGTGGCAGGCCCGGCCACCTGCCTCGACCCCGGCTTCCAGCTGTCCGCCGCGGCGACGGCCGGGCTGCTGGCCTGGTCCGCGCCGATCACGCAGCGGCTGGAGCACACCCTGCCGTGGCTGCCCGGCTGGATCGTGGAGGGACTCGGCGTGTCGCTCGCCGCGCAGGCCGCGACGCTGCCCATCGTCCTGCTCGAGTTCGGCAGGCTCGCGCCGCTTGCGCCGCTGCTCAACCTGGCCGTTGTGCCGCTCGTCCCGGCGGCGATGGCGGCCGGGTGCGTCGCGGCAGCAGGCGGCGTCCTCACGATGGTCGGGACGCCGGCGGTCGTCGCCGTGATCGCCGGGCTGCCGGCCGCGGTGGTGCTGGAGGCGCTCGTGGTGATCGTGCGTGCGGGGGCCGGCCTGCCGCTGGCCGGGCTCACCCTCGAGCCGCCGCTCGATGCTGCGGCCGCTGGTCTGGCCGCGGGCGCCCTGGTCCTCGTCGCCCTCCGCCGCCGGCTTCGCGCCCTGGGCCGCACGAGGCGAGAACGCCCCCCGCACCCGGCCACTGACCGCCCGCCGGACCGCGACCGCCGGGGCGTCGACCGCCAGCGGCCCGAGCGGACGCGGGAGCGCCGGACGATGAGCCGCCCGGCGCGCGTCGCCCTCGCGGCGCTCGCCCTCGCCGCCGGCCTCGTCATCATCGCAGCCGCGACCCGGCCCGACGGACAAGTGCACGTCATGGTCCTCGACGTCGGTCAGGGCGACGCCATCCTGGTGGAGACCGGGCGCGGCGGGAGGGTGCTGATCGACGGCGGCCCCGACCCGGACCGCCTCCTCGTGGAGCTCGACCGGCACATCCCGCCGTGGGACCGCCGGCTCGACCTCGTCATCCTGACCCACCCGCACGAGGATCACGTCGCCGGCCTGCCGCTCGTCGTCGAGCGCTATGCCGTTGGCCGGGCCCTCGACACCGGTGCTCGAGGTGAAGGTCCAGGGTTCGCGGCCTGGACGGCGGTCCTGGCGCGGCGGGGGGTACCGACCGGCCGGCTGCTGGCCGGCTCGGCCGTCGGTCTCGACGGCGTCAGCCTGCGGGCCGTCTGGCCGGACAGCACTGCCGTCCCGACCGAACCGACCGACGACGGCAGCGCCCTGAACGACTCCTCCATCGTCATCCTCGGGGAGGCCGGCGGGCGACGCTTCCTGCTCGCCGGCGACATGGAGGCAGCCGCCGAGGCCATCGTCGTCAGCCGCGGTCTGCCACGAGTCGACCTCCTCAAGGTGGGCCACCACGGCTCGAGTGGCTCGTCCAGCGCTGCCCTGCTCGACGCGCTCCGACCGCGGGTCGCGGTCATCAGCGTCGCGGCCCGCAACGACTACGGCCACCCGTCGCCGGCGACGCTCGCAGCCCTGCAGGAACGGGGTGTGGCGGTGTACCGCACCGACCGCCAGGGCACGATCGAGGCCGCGCTCGACCAGGACCGGGTCGTCGTCCGGGCCGAGCGGGAGGAGGCGGGTGCCGGCTCGGCCGCCCGGGGCACCGCGACCGCCCGGCCGTCGCGTCCGCGGATGGTGACCGGCGGCGCCGGCGCTAGGTGGCAGTTCTCCGGCGTGGTCGCCGTCGAGCCGACCGCGGCCGCGCGGAGGACCCGGCCGGCCCTCGCCGCTCGCCTATCATCGGGACCATGTCGGTGCCCGGGCGTGTCGACGCCGCCGCCCTGCTCCTCGCGCTTCGACCGCCGCCGTGGCACCTCCGCCACTCGCGGGCGGTGGCCGAGGTCGCCGCCTGGCTCGCGCTCCGGACCGCGACCCGGACGGGGAGCCCGATCGAGATCGACCGCCGCCTCGTCGAGGCCGCCGCTCTGCTCCACGACGCGGGCAAGCTCCTGCCCGACGACGATCCGGCCCGGGTGCTCGGCCACGGCGCGGCATCGGCCGAGTGGCTCGCCCGCCACGGGCACCCGGAGCTGGGCCCGGCCGTCGCGGCTCATGCGGTGACCCGGCTGCTTGACCCGGACTCAGCCGAGACCTGGCTTGCCTCGGCGGCGCTCGAGGAGCGCATCGTCGCCTACGCCGACAAGCGGGCCGGACAGCGGCTCGAGGCGATGTCGGTCCGCTTCGCGTCGTGGGGGCGGCGCTACCCGGGCGGATCGAACAGGCCCGCCGACGACGGCTGGGACGAGGCGGTGGCCGCTGCCGTACGGGAGCGAGCACGGCGCCTGGAGGCCGACGTGTGCGCCGCTGCCGGGGTGCGCCCCGCGGCGGTCCGGCGCCTCGCCTGGACGCGTCGGGCGCTCCGTGCCGCCGGCGTCCGTGCCGCCGGAGCCACCGACCCGGCCGACGCCGACCGTGGCCCCGGGAGCGGCCGGTGACCGGGACCCGGGCCCCGCTCGGCTACTTCTGGGGCGACGACGGCTACGCGCTCGACGCCGCGGCGGAGGAGCTCGGCCGGCGGGCGGCCGCCCCCGACGGCCCGGCCCCGCGACGCTGGCGGGTTCGCGGCGATGCAACCACGGTCGAGGTCCTCGCCGAGCGCGTCGGCACGGCGACGCTCTTCGGCGAAGGCGTCCTGGCAGTCGTCGAGGGACCGGCGCCGCTGGTCCAGTCACGGGCCAACCGCGATGCGCTGCTGGCGACCCTGGGCGCGGTAGCCCCGGGCAACGCGCTCGCCTTCATCGAGGTCACCGGCGAGCGCCGCCCGGACCGGCGAGCGACTGCTCTCCGCGAGCTGGAGTCGGCGGTGGCGGCGGCCGGCGGCGAGGTGCGCCAGCTCGTCGCTCCGGCCGAGGGCCAGATGGCCCGCTGGATCCTCGAGCGGGCGTCCGAGCGCGACATCAGCCTAGAGCCGGCTGCCGCCGAGCTCCTGGCGCGCAAGGTCGGGGCCTTCGTCCGCGAAGGGGACGTTGACCGGAGCGGGCAGGGACGCCTGGCCGTGGCGGAGCTCGAGAAGCTCGGCCTGTATCGAGACGGCCAGCCCGTCCGCCGGGACGACGTGGAGCTGCTCGTGCCGGATGCGATCCCGGGCTCGCTGTGGGGCCTGGCCGATGCCGTCGGCGGTCGCCGGACCCGCGAGGCGGCCACCCTGCTGGAGCGAGTCCTGGCGACACGTCCGGAGCCGGTGGTCCTCACCGTGCTGCACCGTCGGGTCCGGGAGCTGATCCTGGTCGCCGAGGCGCGAGCGCGGGGCGAGCCGCTGCCGGCGATCGCGCGCGAGATGAAGCTCAAGGAGTACCCGGCCCGCAAGCTCTGGGAACAGGCCGCGTCGTGGCGACCGGAGGAGCTCGAGGCCGCGCTCGAGGGACTGCTGGAGCTGGACGGCGCGCTGAAGGGCGAGGGAGGGACGAGCGCCCGGCGCCGGCGACTGGCGTTCGACCTCTGGATCGCCGATCACGTCGCCCGACAGGCCTGAGGTCATCGGTGCGCGCCTTCGGCCCTGCGCGCCGGGGCTCTCCGCTCCTGGATCTTCGATCCGCGCCGGGATCCTCGGTCAGTGCCAGCCCCTTGGTCGGAGCTTCGAACGTCAGTCCGCGCTCGACCAGGCCCGCTGCTGGAGGACGAGGTCGCTCTCGATGGCGAACGTGCAGCGAGCGCGCTCGAGGTCGAGGATCGCGATCAGTTCCGGCTCCAGGTAGAGCTGGTGGCACGGCCCGCACAGGCCGCCCGGGATGCCGAAGCACAGACGCTCGGTCCTGTCTGCCAGCCGGAACGCGGTGTCGAACCGGGAGTTGAGCAGCGGGCGCCCGCACTCCGGGCACCGCTCGCGGGCACGACTCATGCGGCTTCGGTCCTTCTGCGGCCGCGGTGTCCGCGGCGGTCAGGCGGCATTGTCGGACCGGGTCGCGGCCGCCCGACATGGCCCGCTCGTACCGGCGCGCGGGGTACCCGGGCCTCAGCCGTGCGGTCGGGGTGTCCAGGCGGGCACGGGCAGGGGCGTGTTGGCGGACTCCCGGCTGCAGGTGGCGGCCGACCCCCGCCCGGTCGCTCCCCCGCTACTGGACGCGCAGGATCGTCCGAGCCTCCGCCCAGAGCCGCTCGAGAGCGTAGAAGTCGCGTTCGGGCGGGGCGAACACGTGAACGATGACAGAGCCTGCGTCGAGCAGGATCCAGTGCGACGAGGCCTGCCCCTCCCGGCCGAGGATGACCGCACCGTCGGCCTCCAGACCTTCGATGATCCCGTCGACGATCGCGGCCAGCTGCCGCTCGGAGCCACCAGAGCAGATCACCAGGTAGTCGGCGATCGTGGTCAGCGGCTCGACCTCCAGCAGGACGATGTCGGCCGCCTTCTTGTCCTCGGCCAGCTCCACCACCCGCCGGGCCAGCTCGATCGGCGGCCGCTCGGACGGCGGCGGCGGCGTCGCCCGGGCAGGCAGGCCCGGCCGGGGTACGGCCCGCTCGACCGGTGCTGCCGAGGCGGCCCGCTCGACGGGAGCCGCCGGGGCGGCCTCAAGCGGTGTCTCCGGTGCGGCCTCGACCGGTCCGGGGTGGTCGCCGGGGAGCGGCGCGCTGGCGTCGGGGTTCATCGGCCTCCTCGTGTGCCGTGGTGGGTCGCACCGGCGACCCGGTAGAGTGCCTGCTCGCGAACATAGTCGTCGACCGCCGCCGGGACGAGGTAGCGGATCGAGCGGCCGGCGGCCACGCGGGCCCGGATCTCGGTTCCGGAGATGCCCAGCCGCGGCCGGTCGAGGAAGATGGCGCGGGCGGCCGCCTCGGGGAAGTGCGCGGCCAGCCACGCCCGACCGTCCGCGTGCGTGCCCTCGCGGGGCGCGACGGCCAGGCGGCATAGCTCGAGCACGCGGCCGGGCTCCCGCCAGCCCTCCAGCCCCAGGATCGCCTCGACCGACAGGATCAGCCACGGCTCGAACGGTCGGCCCGCCGCGGCCGCGTCCCCGTGCAGCGTCGCCAGGGTCACGACCGTCCAGCTGGGGCCGGGCCGGTCGATCTCGATCCGGCTGAGCTGGAAGGCGGCGTTGCCGGCGATCGCCAGCTCGACCATGGCCGCACGGTGGCGGGCCTCGCAGACCGCGGTGTCGGGCTTGTGGGGCGGGTCGCCGGCGGGCACGAAGAGCACGGTCTCCAGACCGAGCGCCTCGCGTGCCTCCTCGGCAACGGCCAGGTGACCGAGGTGGATCGGATCGAACGTCCCGCCCAGGATCCCGATCCGGCCCGCGGCGGGCGCCACCCGCTCGCCGATCACGGCCGGCCGTCCCAATCGTCGGGGCGCCACTCGAGCTCGGCGGGCCCGATGCGCACCGTGTCGCCGGCCCGGATCCCGGCCCGGCGCAACGCGGGGTCGATCCCGAGCCGCAGCAGGTCGCGCTGGAAGCGGGCCGCCGACTCCTCGTTGGCGAAGTCCGTCTGGGCCGCCAGCCGCTCGATCCGGCGTCCGCGGACCCGGTAGGCCTCGCCCTCGCGGGACACGACGAAGACATCGCCGGCGGCATCGAGGCGGTGGACGACCACGCCTGACGGTTCCGGCGACGCCTCGAGCTCGGCGGCATCCGGAAGCTGTTCGGCGAGGACCGCGCGGAGCCGTTCCAGGCCGTCCCCGCGCTGGGCCGAGATGGCCACGCACGGCAGGCCGTCTTCGCGGCGGGCGGCGGCGAAAGCCGGCCAGGCAAGCGCGGCGGCCGGCTGGTCGATCTTGTTGAAGACGGCCACGAGCGGCTTCTCGAGCAGCACGGGGTCGTGGAGACCGAGCTCGTCGCGGATCACCTGGTGATCCCACTCGGGATCGCGGGCTGTGCCGTCCACGACATGGACCAGCACCCGCGTGCGCTCGACGTGGCGCAGGAAGGCGTGGCCGAGGCCTGCCCCGGAGGACGCGCCCTCGATCAGGCCGGGGACGTCGGCCACCGTCGGCCGGCGCTCGTCGTCGGGCCCCAGGTCCATCACCCCGAGGTTCGGTTCGAGCGTCGTGAACGGGTAGTCGGCGATCTTCGGTCGGGCGGCGGTGAGAGCCGCGAGCAGCGTCGACTTGCCCGCGTTCGGCAGCCCCACCAGGCCGACATCGGCGATCAGCCGCAGCTCCAGGCGGAGCCGGCGCTCCTCGCCCGGCTCGCCCTTCTGGGCATGGCGTGGCGCCTGGTGCGTCGCCGTAGCGAAGTGGACGTTGCCCAGCCCGCCACGTCCGCCGCGGGCGACCAGCGCGCGCTGGCCGGTCGCGACCAGGTCGGCCAGCAGCGCCCCGCTCGCGTCGTCGAGGACGCCGGTCCCGGGCGGCACGGCCAGGACGAGGTTGGAACCGGCCTTCCCGTGGCGGCGCGCCCCGCTGCCGCGCCCACCCGGCTCGGCCCGGAAGTGATGCCGGTAGCGGAAGTCGCGAAGGGTCGTCAGACCGGGATCGACCACGAGGACGACCGAGCCGCCCCGCCCGCCGTCGCCGCCGTCGGGCCCCCCGCGCGGGACGTGAGCCTCGTGCCGGAACGTCGCGGCCCCGTCACCGCCGTCGCCGGCCCGGATCCAGATCGTCACCCGGTCGAGGAACATCGACTCGATGATGGCACGTAGTGAGCGCGGCCACGTCGCGGCCGGCAACTGACCCCGGCGTCGAGGGACAGTGCGATCGGCGCGATCAGCGCAGGTAGCCGAGCGGGTTCACCCGGCGGCCGCCACCCCACACTGCGCCGCGCCAGACCTCGAAATGGAGGTGCGGCCCGGTCGCCCAGCCGGATGTCCCGATCCGGCCGATCATCTCGCCCCGGCCGACTCGCTCGCCCGAACGGGCGGCCAGCGACGACATGTGGTTGTAGGTCGAGTACAGGCCGCTCCCGTGGGCGATCCAGATCTGGTAGCCGCCGCCGTTGCTCTTCCAGCCGGCGAAGATCACCGTGCCACTTGCCGTGGCGCGCACGGCCGTCCCGTAGTGGGCGGCGATGTCGATCGCCGGGTGCCCGTAGCGGTAGTACTGGCTGATGTAGCCGCCGGCCACCGGCCAGGCAAACACGCCGCCGGAGTAGCGTGCCGGCGGGCGAACCCGGGTGCCGCCCGTGCTCCGGGTCGAAGTCGTGCGCGGCCGGGCGGCGACCACCGGCCGCGGCGTCGGCTTGGGGGTCGCGATCGCCTTCCCGCGCGCGCCCGGCATGACCAGGACCTGGCCGAGGACGAGGGTCTGATCGGTCAGCCCGTTGAACTCGACGATCTCGGCAGCCTTGACGCGGTACCGGGCGGCCAGCGCGTCGAGCGTGTCGCCCTCGGACACGGTGACGACAAGGCCGCTCGCCGGCGGGATGACGAGCTTCTGGCCGACGTGGAGCTCGTCCTTCGACTTGAGCTTGTTGGCCCACCAGACGGTCATCATCGAAACGCCGAAGCGACGGGCGATCCCCGTCAGCGTGTCGCCCTGTCGGACGGTGTAGGTTCGGAGCTGGTCGCGTGAATCCTCGACGGTCGGGTCGATGACCACCGGCTTGAGGAGCGTGCCGTCGGCCAGGAACTGGCCCTCGACCGACGCATCCGTCCCGGCCGCTTCGCCGGCAGCTTCGGCCACTGTCACGTCGCCCACGTCACCGGCGATCGGATCGGCTTCGGATGGCCCCCCGTCGACGAGCTGGCCGAGGTCGAAGTCGGCGTCGTAGTCCTCGATCGCCCCGGTCGTATCGGCGCTGAACGGCCCGGCTTCGCCGCCGACTACCAGCCGCGGCGCGACGCCGGAGCCCGAGGTGCCACCGGTCGGGCCGATGACGCCGGCCAGGCCGGGCGCGGCCGTGAGCGAGGCGAGCAGGACGATCGTGAGGGCGACGACCGGAACGAGGCGTTCGGGCGATTCCAGCCGCAGAAGGCGGGCGCGGCGATGTGCACCGAACGTCGCCGCGACGGGCGGGGCTGGCGTTCCCGGCGCTTCGGCCGGGTTGGTCGTGTCGCGATGCAGCAGCGCGAGCGCGCGGCGGGCAGCGACCGTCGCCTGACGCAATACGGTCTCCTCCGAGACGGACGGCGGGTCGGGACGCGTGTGGCAGCGCGACTGGGTCGGCGTTGCTGCCGTCCGGTTGACGGGTATTGAGCTGGGGTCTCGTCCGTCAGTGGCTGCGGCTGGCCTCCCCCGGACCAGGGCCGCCTCGATGGCGGAACCCTAGCAGACGCGCCGCCGCCCGGCAAGGTCGGGCCGGCGGCGAGTGGTCCCTGGCGGCACCGATCCGGGCACCACCGCTCGCCGCCAGCGGCCGCGACCAGCGGCCCGAGGGCCGAACCGACGACGATGCGACCGAACCCTGCCGGTCAGCGGCGGGACCCTGCCGGCCGGCGAACCCTACTGCCCGGCGGCCTCGGCGCTCTTGGTGAGGGCCGCCAGGAAGATCGCGTTGTTCTCGGACTTGGCCAGCCGGTTGAGGAGCAGCTCGATGCCCTCGTTGCTGCCGACCGCCGACAGCATCCGGCGCATCGTCCAGATCATCTTGAGGGTGCCCTCCTCGAGCAGCAGCTCCTCGCGCCGCGTGCCCGAGCGGAGGACGTCGATGGCCGGGAAGATGCGCTTCTCGGCCAGCTTGCGGTCCAGGATGAGCTCCGAGTTGCCGGTGCCCTTGAACTCCTCGTAGATGACGTCGTCCATCCGCGAGCCGGTGTCGACCAGGCAGGTGCCGATGATCGTCAGCGAGCCGCCTTCCTCGATCTTGCGGGCCGCCCCGAAGAAGCGCTTCGGGGGGTAGAGCGCAATCGGGTCCAGGCCGCCCGACAGCGTCCGGCCGGACGGCGGCAAGGCGAGGTTGTAGGCCCGGGCAAGGCGAGTGATGGAATCGAGCAGGATGACCACGTCGCGGCCCGTCTCGACCTGGCGCTTGGCGATCTCGAGGGCCATCTCGGCCACGTGGGTGTGATTCTCGGTCGGCTCGTCGAAGGTGGAGCTGATCACCTCGCCCATGACCGAGCGGCGCATGTCGGTGACCTCCTCGGGGCGCTCGCCGATGAGCGCGACCATCAGGAGGATCTCCGGGTAGTTGGCGGTGATCCCGTTGGCGATGTTCTTGAGG
>JAGDMV010000230.1 GCA_017860675.1 Chloroflexota bacterium | reverse complement strand
GACATCGTCGGTGTCTCGCACGATGAGGCATGGGCCCTCGACGGGTCCGCCACCGGCGAGGGCCGCATCTGGCACTACGCCGACGGCGGCTGGAGCCTCGACGAGGTCGTGTCGCTGACGCGCGCGTACCCGGGCAGGCTGGCGCTGACGCCCGCTGGCGATCTCGTCGTCGCCACGGGTGATGGCGCCGCGATCCGGCGCGGCGGCCAGTGGACGGTCCTCGAGAGCGGGCCTGTCTCGGCGGTCGCTCCGGCCCCGGACGGGACCGTCTGGCTGGCCGGCCCGACCGACTGGAACGGCCTGGGCAAGATCCGCAACCTCAGGCTGGACGGCTCGGTCGAGGTCGGGTCGGTCCCGGACCCGCCGGAGTGGCCGGGGTGGGCGGCGGATTCTCTCGCGGTGGGAGCCGACGGGTCGCTCTGGGCCGGGCTGAGCAGGCTCTACAACTCGCCGGCCGAGGCGTCCGGCTTCGGTCTCTACCGGTACGCGGATGGCCGATGGGAGCGGCTCCTTGCGGCCGCCCTCGACCGGCCGGAGGAGCGCGGGGTGAGCGCCCTCGCGACGGCCCCGAACGGTGACCTGTGGGTCGCCTGGCAGGGGACGCAGGACGCCGAGGGCACCATGGCTCCTGGGACCGTGGCTCGCTACGACGGCTCGAGATGGACCCTGTTCGGGAAGGCCGACGGTGTGCCCGACGGCTACCCGAGCACGATCGCGGTCGGGCCCGACGGCACGATCTGGGTGGCAACGGACCCAGGTCTCGCTCGCTTCGACGGAATCCGCTGGGCCGTCGATGGCCGCTGGGACTTCGGGGGGCCTGCCTCGGTGGCCCCGGACGGGACCGTCTTCGCGGTCGGGCCGTCCGGGCTGGCCCGCATCGCAGATCCTGGCCACTGACCAATTCCCCGGCGCGGCCACCGGGCGGTCCGGGCGGGGGCCGGCAGGCGCGATCGCTCGATCCGGGCATGATTCGCCCATGACCGATCCAACGGCTTCAGGCCGCGCGCTCCCGGGCCCCTTGCCCGCAGCCGCCCTCCCCGCCCGCATCGAGGCGGTCTTCCTCGACGTCGGCGGGGTCTTCATCCTGCCCAACCACCAGGAGATGATGGCCGCACTCGCTGCCGCCGGTTTCATCATCGAGCGCGGCCGGCTGGACGAGGCGCACTACCGGGGCATCGCCGCCTGGGACGTGGCAGGAACCGGCCCGGACGTGCCGGGCGACATGACCGGCGACCGCTGGGCCGAGTACACCCGTGCGTACCTGCGGGCGGCCGGGGTGGCCGATGCCGACCTGCCCGCTGCCATCGTCGCCAGCGAGGTCGCCTTCCGCTCCCCGACGCTCTGGTCGCGGCGAATCGAGGACTCGGTCGCCGCCCTGCCCGCGGTCGTGGCAACCGGTCTGCCCGTCGTCATCGTCTCGAACGCGGATGGCCGCGTGGAGGAGCTGCTTCGCGAGACCGGGATCTGCCAGGTGGGGCCGGGCCCGCTCCCCTCGGTGGCGGCTGTGGTCGACTCGACGGTGGTCGGGATCGAGAAGCCGCACCCGGGCATCTTCGGGATCGCCCTCGAGGCGGTCGGCGTCGAGCCCGGTCAGGCAGTCCATGTCGGCGACTCCGACCGGGCTGACGTCGCGGGCGCGCGGGCGGCGGGGGTCCACCCGGTCCACTTCGATCCCTTCGGGCTGTGCCCGACCGGCGATCATGCCCACGTCGGGGTTCGCTACGATCAACCCATGAACTACGAGCTCTTCATGGGCGCCGCCCTGGCCGAGGCCCGCGCCGCAGTCGCGGCGGGCGAGCGGCCCCACGGGGCGGCCGCCGTCCTGGGCCAGGCGCTCATCGCCTCCGGCCACGACGAGGTGGTCGAGAAGGACGACCCGACCGCCCACGCCGTCGTGGTGACCCTGCGTGAGGCGGCGAGCCGGCTGGGGACCCGCTCGCTCTCGGGCATGACCATCTTCGCCACCGTGGAGCCGTGCGCCATGTGCATCGGCGCGATGCTCGAGGCCGACTGCGACGCGCTTGTCTACGCGATGGCGAACCCGGTCGCGGGCGCCGCCGGCTCGGTCGTCCAGCTGGCCAACCACCCGGCCCTGCCCCGCCGGCTGGACATCATCAGCGGGATCCTCCGGGCGGACGCGGCTGACCTGGTGGAGGGCGCCGAGGTCCGCTGACCGGGCCCTCGAGCGGTCAGACCGGCATCGCCGGTCGACCGGCGCGCCTCGCGCTCGAGCCCGTCGCCCGTAGCTACTCGTCCAGCTTCGCCGGCGCGACCACCACCGGCGACCGGCGGAGCGTGCCCCGAAGCCGTCCCGGGAGGCGGAGGTCGAGCACCAGGGCAAGCGAAGCAAACACCAGCAGCGACCCGGCGAGGAAGGCGGGCGAGACCGTTTCGCCCAGGAACAAGGCGCCCCAGAGCGTGCCGAAGACCGGGTTCAGGAAGGTGACCGTGCTCGTCGCCAGCGGCCCGACATCCCGGTTCACGCGGAACAGGAGCGGCCAGGCGATCGCGGTGGAGAGAATCGCCAGCCCGGCCACGGCGGCCACGGCCTCGGCGCTGACCGTCGCCTCACCGACGCTGAGCAGTGCGCCCGGGGCCAGCAGGGCGGTGGCCGCGATCAGCTGGCCGAGGGCCAGCTGTACCGGCGGCTGCGACGCCATGTGCCGCCGCATGTAGGTCAGGGCGACCCCGTAGCAGGCTGCCCCAGCCGTCGCGGCCGCGATCCCGAGCAGCGCGTCCGACCCGAGACCGAGGCCCTCCCCGCCAACGATGACCGCCACCCCGGCGAACCCGATGGCGATCGCCGCGATCCGCCGGCCGCCGGGCGGCTGGCGAAGCCACGCGGCCAGAACGATCACCGTCCACAGCGGCGTGGTGGCGTTGAGGATCGAACCGAGCCCGGCCGTGATCGACCGCTCGGCGAAGGCGAACAGGGCGAACGGCGCCGCCGCCATGAAGAAGCCGACCACGAGGTAATCGCGCCAGCAGCAGCGGATCGCGGTCAACCCTGCGCGGCCCACGAACGGCGCGAGGATCAGCGCGGCGAACGCCACCCGGCCGAAGGCGACCAGGAGCGCCGGCAGCTCGGGCGCGGCCAGGCGCATGAACAGGAACGAGCCGCCGAAGGCGGCCCCGCAGTAGAGCAGGGACAGAAGGATGGTCGGGCTCATCGCCGATCTCCGGGACGGGACGCAGGCCCGGATGATAGCCGGATGACCCTCGACGGGCCCCGGTGGGGAGCTCCCTTCTGCCTCCCAGGCCCGACCGGCCCGCGGCCGCCGGCCTCCGCCCCGGCAGCCGGCTTTCGCCCCGGGCGCCGGCCCGTCCCCGCCGGCCCGTCCCCGCCGGCCTCTGCTATCCTCGGACGCGGAGAGGTGTCCGAGTGGTTGATGGTGCCGCTCTCGAAAAGCGGTGTGCGCAAGCACCGTGGGTTCGAATCCCACCCTCTCCGCCATCACCCGCCCGACCGGCCGGGGCGCGCCGCGCCCCGGCTTCCCTTCGGCCCGCGGAGAGGTCGCCTAGAGGCCTAGGGCGCCGCACTGGAAATGCGGTATGGGGAAACCCATCGTGGGTTCGAATCCCACCCTCTCCGCCACGTCTGTCCCGGGGCCGCCCGCGTGGACGCTGACCCCCGGGCCGCCGTCGCCGGCGTCCACGGCGGCCGCGTGCTGGACATCGCCACGGGCCGCGGCGGGTTCGTCGAGGTCCTGCGCGATGGTCTGGCCGACTTCGACGAGATCGTCGGGATCGACATCAGCCACGCCGGCGCGGCCGCCTTCGCCGCCGCCTTCGGCGACGACCCCAGGATCCGGTTCGTCGAGATGGATGCGCTTCGACCTGCCCTCCCGCCCGGCTCGTTCGACACCGTCGCCATCTCCAGCTCGCTCCACCACTTTGCGGGCCCGGGCCCGGTCCTGGCGGGGGCGGTCCGGCTGCTGCGGCCCGGTGGGACGCTCATCGTCAGCGAGATGTACCGCGACGGCCAGGCACGGACCCAGCTGACCCACGTGCAGCTTCACCATTGGTGGGGCGCGGTCGATCGGGCCGAAGGGGTCGTCCACCGGCGGACCTACCGGCGGGCCGACATCGTCGGATTCGTCGCGGCCCTTGGCCTGGCAGACCTGCGGCTGACCGACGCTGGCGACCTGGCCGGCGATCCGCTGGATCCGGCCGCGCTGGCCGAGGTCGACGCCGCCATCGACCGCTACCTGGAGCGCTGCGCCGCTCGCCCCGCTCTCGTCGCCCGCGGCGAGGCGCTCCGGCGCCGGCTCCACCGGATCGGGATCCACGGTGCGACGACGCTCGTGGCGGTTGGCCGGCGCCCGCCGGCGGTCTGACCTGCCGCCCACGCGCTCTCCCGGGGCCCCGGCCGCCCGCGCGGGCGCCTCCGGGCCGGGCGTGTCCCCCCTGCTATCATCGCCCTGCCGTGCTAGGCGGGGAACTAGCGGTGCCCTGTACCTGCAACCTGCCGTGCTAGGCGGGGAACTAGCGGTGCCCTGTACCTGCAATCCGCTCCAGCAGGGCCGAATTCCCTCCCGAGGTCCACGTCTCCGAGAGCCGCCGGCTCGGGCGGCGCCGAGGACCGGGTCCCGCGCAACGACGACTCGTGAACCGCGTCAGGTCCGGAAGGAAGCAGCGCTAAGCGATGCTCGCCGGGTGCCGCGGCAAGGCCTGGTCTGAGTCGCCCGGCCCGATGGGCGCGGGGACGGGCTTGATCGACGGAGGGTGCACGGCACATCTCTCCCGGTGCCACCAGACAGGAGCGTCGTGACCCAGGGCGTGGCTCACCAGGCCCTCTATCGCCGCTGGCGTGCCCAGACCTTCACCGAGATCGTCGGGCAGGGGCCGGTCGTGGCCACCCTCCGCAACGCCGTGCGGACGGGCCGGACCTCCCACGCCTACCTCTTCGTGGGCCCGCGCGGGACCGGCAAGACGTCCGTCGCCCGGATCATGGCGAAGGCGCTCAACTGCCCGGACCTGGTCGACGGCGAGCCGTGCGACCGCTGTCCCTCCTGTGCCGCCATCCGCGAGGGCCGTGCCCTCGACGTCGTCGAACTCGATGCCGCGTCGAACAACCGGGTCGACGACATCCGCGAGCTGCTGCCGCGGATCAACACGGCTCCGTCCGACCTGCGCACGAAAGTCTTCATCGTCGACGAGGTGCAGCGGATTCGGGAGGGCTGGGACGTCCTCCTAAAGACCCTGGAGGAACCGCCGCCGAACGTCGTCTTCGTCTTCTGCACGACCGACAGCAGCCAGGTGCGACCGGCCGTCCTGTCGCGCGTCCAGCGCTTCGACTTCCGGCTCCTGCCCCTGCCCCTCATCGAGGGCAAGCTGCGCCGGATCCTCGAGGCCGACGGGCGGTCGGCCGATCCCGAGGCGATCGAGCTGATCGCGCGGCTGGCCGACGGCGCGATGCGCGACGCCGAGTCGATCCTCGACCAGCTGCTCTCGGCCGGGGCCGAGCGCCTCTCCGCGGGCGCGGTCCGCGACCTGCTCGGCCTCGCCGACGCGGAGACGGTGGCCATGTTCGTCGCCGCCCTTGCCGGCGGGGACGCCTCGAGCGGGATCGCCGTCCTGGACCGGGTGGAGGAGCAGGGCCGCGACCTGCGCTCGTTCGCCGACCAGGCGGTCGAGGCCCTCCGGACCACCCTCCGGGCCGCCCTCGGCGCGACCGGCGACGCGCCCGTTGACCCACGCCTGGTCGAGATCCCGGTGACGACGCTCGCGGCCGCGGCGCGCCGGCTCGCGGCCGTCGACCCCACAGCGGCGGGCCCGGGAGGGATCCGGTTCCAGCTCGAGCTCGCCCTGCTTGCGCCCGCGATGCCCATCGTCGCGGAACCCCATGCCGCCGCCTCCGGCGCGACGCCGCCCGCGGCGCCCGCGCCGAGCGCCATCTCTG
>JAGDMV010000229.1 GCA_017860675.1 Chloroflexota bacterium | reverse complement strand
GATGACGGCCGACGGCAAGGTCGACACGGTCGCGCGGCGCGGTGCCCGCATCTCGACCGAAGCCGATCGCCGGCGGGTCGACGCGCTGCGGGCCGAGGTAGACGCGGTCATGGTCGGCGGACACACGCTCCTGGCCGAGGACCCCCGGCTGACGGTCCGTTCGACCGAGCAGGTGGAGGCGCGGCGGCGGCGGGGACTCGATCCGCAGCCGGCCAGGGTCGGCGTCGTCTCGGCGATCCCCGACCCCGACACGGGCGCCGACCTGGGACCGGACAGCCGCTTCCTCGGCGGCGAGCCGGCGCGGGTGATCGTCCTCACCAGCGAGCGGACGCGGCCTGCCGTTCGCCGGCGCCTGGCCGAGGCCGGCGCCGACGTGGTCGTGCTGGGGAACGACCGGGTGGACCTGGCGGCCGCGCTCGGCGGGCTGGCCCTGCGCGGGATCGGGCGTCTCCTGGTCGAGGGCGGCGGCACCCTCGTGGCCGAGCTCCTGCGACTGGGGCTGGTCGACGAGGTCCAGCTCTTCGTCGGCCCGCTGATCTTCGGCGGCCGGGAGGCGCCGACGCCCGTGGAGGGACCGGGCTTCGGGGCCGACACCGCCGTCGCGCTGCGTCCGGCCGGCGTCATGGACCTGGGGCCGGCGGGCGTGGTCCTCCGCTACACGGTCGCGGCCGGCGACCCGGCGCCGCCACCAGATCCGCCCGGCCCCGCCGACCGAAGAGGGCAGTAGACATGGGACTCCGACACCTCACCTTCGACGAGCTGCTCGAGTCCGGCCGGGACCACCAGTGTTCCGGGCTGGGCCCCGACCACGTGTGCGTGAAGATCGCGGCCGTGGCAGACCTGCCGACGCGCTTCGGGAAGTTCCACATCGTCGCCTTCTGGAACGACCGCGATGGCAAGGACCACGTGGCGATCGTGCACGGGGATCCGTTCGATGCCGAGGACGTGCCGGTCCGCATCCACTCCGAGTGCCTCACCGGCGACGCGCTCGGGTCGCTGCGCTGCGACTGCCGCGACCAGCTCGAGGCGTCGCTGCGGGCAGTCGCCGCCGAGGAGCGCGGGATCGTGCTCTACCTTCGCCAGGAGGGGCGCGGCATCGGGCTGCTCAACAAGCTGCGCGCCTACGGCCTCCAGGACCACGGCCTCGACACGGTGGAGGCCAACCTGGTCCTCGGCTTCCACGACGACGAGCGCGACTATGCCATCGCCGCCCACATGCTCCGCCAGCTCGAGGTGCGATCGGTGCGGCTGATGACCAACAATCCGCGCAAGATCGCCGGGCTGGAGGCGCTGGGCATCCGCGTCAGCGGCCGCATCCCGCTGGTGGTGCCGCCCACCGACAGCAACCGCTTCTACCTCGAGACGAAGGCGTTGAAGTCCGGCCACCTCATCGACTTCGACGGGCACGGTCACCTCGCCGAGCAGATGGACCGTCCGATCATCGAGGGGATGGCGCCGGAGATGATCGCCGCATTGGAGGAGATGCCCGTTGGACCTTCGTGAACGTGTCGCCGTCGTGACCGGGGCCGCCGGCGGCCTTGGCCGCGTGCTGGCGGCGGACCTGGGCCGCGGCGGAGCCAGGCTGGGCCTGGTGGGAGCGCACCTCGAGCGCCTGGAGGCGGTGGCAGCCGAACTCGGCCTGCCCGCCGAGCGGACGCTCACACTGGCGGCCGACCTGCGGGACCCGGACGCGGCCGAGTCGGCCGTCGCCGCCGTGGTCGAGCGGTTCGGCCGGCTCGACATCCTCGCCCACGTCGTCGGCGGCTGGACGGGCGGTACCTCCGTGCTCGACACGCCGCGAGACAAGTTCGCGGCCATGCTCGACCAGCACTTCTGGACGACCCTCAACGTGACCCGTGCCGCCGTGCCGCGGATGACGGCCGGCGGCTGGGGCAGGATCGTGGCCGTCTCCTCGCCGCTCGCCTCGAGCCCAACGGCCAGGATGTCGGCCTACGCGGCCGGCAAGGCCGCCCAGGAGACGTTGCTGGTGACCCTCGCCCGCGAGCTGGCCGGCAGCGGCACGACGGTGAACGTGCTGCAGGTCAGGACGATCGACGTGAAGCACGAGCGCGACGGCGCGCCGACCGAGCGGAACGCGTCGTGGACGACGCCCGAGGAGATCTCGGCCGCGTTCGCCTGGCTGCTGACCGACGAGGCAGCCGTCGTCAACGGGGCGCGGATCCCGCTGTTCGGCGGCTGAGTCGGCAGGTCGAGGCGGAGATCATGCCCCGGGGGTTCCGTACCTGGCGACGAGCTCGCTGAGACGCCGCTCGCGGACTGGCTCGGTGACGAGCTCGATGGGGCGCCAGCCCTCTGCGTCGTCGGCTGGGACGCAGGTCAGCGCTCCCCCGGCAAGACCTCGAAACCTTCGGCGCCGAAATCCGGGTCGAAGGTGAACGCGCTCCGGACGCCATGCCTGCGCATGATGAGGAAGCTCGTCCAGTTCATATCGAATTGGCGAGGTGATGTAACCGTGGCCGCTGGGCAGCCGGCCTCCGGCGACCGGCCCGTGACCCCTCGTTCGGGAGTGCGCCCCGTGGGATACTTCGCCCCTGCGGACATCGCGGCAGCCCGGCCGGACCGCGACGCGCCGCCGGTTGGCCGGCACCGGGGATCTCCGGCTGCCGGAGGGCGGAGGGCGAAGCCGCCGGGGGCGACCCGGCGCCGCCCGGTCGAAGGAGCGTCTCGTGGCCACGCACGCACTCACCTCGATCCAGGACTGCGAGGACCTCGTCCGCGGCTGCCTGTTCATGGGCACCGGCGGCGGCGGCGGCGCGGACTGGGGCATGGGCATGCTCCGCTCGGCGCTCGACGAGGGCCTGCCGCTGACCTGGACGGACCTGGCCGACATCCCCGACGACGCCTGGACCTGCACCGCCTACGGGATGGGCTCGATCGCGCCGACCGGCCCTGAGACGGACCGGGCGATCGAG
>JAGDMV010000228.1 GCA_017860675.1 Chloroflexota bacterium | reverse complement strand
GTCCTGCTGGCGTAGGCGGCGCTTGACAGGACGGCCCGGCCGGCGATGATGCTGGCCTGGCATCGACGCGGCGGCGCGGCCGGCACTCCCGTCGACCGCCGCCGCGGACATGGGGGGAACATGCCATGTACGGCACGCTCGCGCGCATGCGGATTCGCCCGGGATCGGAGTCGGCGCTCCAGGATCTCGAGCGCGAATGGTTCCGCACCCGGGGCCGGTTCGTGAAGGGGGTGGGACCCTCGTACGTCCTCGCCCCGGACGGCGACGCCGGCACCCGCTGGCTGGTCGCCATCTTCGACGACGAGGCCCAGGACGCCTGGTACCGGCAGATGCGCGAGCACCTGCTGGAAGACCCGGAGTGGATCGACGGCACCTGGACAGACACCCGGGCCTGAGGTCCTCGAACCCTGACAGGGCTCCTCCGGGCGTCCTGGGGGAGCCCGCCTGTCCGCGCACGTGGCCCGATCCGCTGCCCGGCCGCCCCGGATGATCCGGGTCAGACCTCCTCGACGCGGCTCAACCGCCCGCCGCCCGGAGGATCGCCGCGGCGGATCGGTCGATGTCGGCCTCCGTCGTCGACCAGTTGATGACCGAGATCCGCATCGCTGCCACGCCCTGCCAGGTCGTGCCGGACAGCCAGCACGTGCCGTCGTCCTGGACTCGCCGGACGACCTCGCGCGTCCAGTCGTCGGCGTCCATGTCGCCGGGCGGCTCGAAGCGGACGAGGACCTGGTCGAGGATGACGTCGTTCAGCACCCGGACGCCGGGCGCGGCGGCCAGCGTCGCGGCAATCCGCCGGGCGAGCGCGCAGGAGCGCTCGACCTGTGCCCGGACGCCGTCCCGACCCAGCGAGCGCAGCGCGGCGTAGATGGCGAAGCCGCGGGCGCGCCGCGAGAACTCCGGCACCCAGCAGAACTCGTCCCGCTCGGCCGCCCCGTAGATGAGATAGGGGGCGTGCAGCGGCGACATGGCGGAACGGTGCGTCGCCGCGTCACGGACGATCGCGACCCCGGAGTCCTGGGGCACGTTGAGCCACTTGTGCGCATCCGTGGCCCACGAATCGGCCTCCTCGTGCCCCGCCAGCAGGTGGCGGAGCCCGGGACTCACGGCCGCCCACAGGCCGAAGGCGCCGTCGACGTGCACCCAGGCTCCAGGCCGCCCGGCCCGGACCAGGCCGATGATCTCGGCCAGCGGATCGAACGCCCCGGTGTTCACATTGCCGGCCTGGAGGCAGACGATGAGCGGCCGATCGCCGTGCGGGAGGAGGTCGGCGAACGCGTCGGCACGCATGCGGCCCTGGCCGTCGGTCGGCACGGCGATCACCCGGTCCGCCCCCAGGCCAAGGTACTGGAGCGCCGTCAGGAGCGTCACGTGCGCTTCCTCGCCGACGATGACGTCGATCTCGGGGGCGCCGAACAGGCCGCGCGATTCGACGTCCCAGCCCGCCCGTTCGAGAACGGCGTGCCGGGCGGCTGCCAGGCAGGTGAAGTGGGCCATCTGGCAGCCGGTGGTGAGCCCGAAGCCGGAGCCTGCGGGCAGGCCGAGCACGTCGAGCAGCCACTCCCCGACGATCTCCTCCACGACCGAAGCCGCGGGGCCGGCCGCGTAGACACCCGCATTCTGGTCCCAGGTCGACGTCAGCCAGTCGCCAGCGAGCGCCGCCGGGAGGACGCCGCCGATGACGAAACCGAAGAAGCGCGGACCGGGGCTGGCGATGATGCCGGGACCGGCGTGGGCGGCCAGGCCCTCGATGACGTCGACCGGGTCGGCCGGATCGTCCGCCAGCGGGCCGCCGAGCGATGCCAGGAGCTCGGCCCGGGTCGCGGGCGCGCCGACAGGACGCTCGTCGATCCCGGCCAGGAAGTCGATCGCCAGGTCCGCGGTCCGCCGCAGGAGCCGCTCGTCGTGCATGGTTCCGCTCCCTCGGCTGCCGCGATCGGTCGGGCGACGTTCGGCCGAGGCTACCATCCCGCGCTGTCCTCCGCCGTCATGGAGCCTCGGCCGCGGGCTCCCGCGGGGACGGCCGAGGAGGAGGGGCGGGGCCGGCGGAACGCCCCGACGTAGACGCCGCCAAGGACGAGGGCTCCGCCGGCGAGGAAGACCGGTTGCAGCGGCTCGCCGAGGAGCACGGCGGCGAGGACGACAGTCACCAGCGGCACGAGGAGGAACGCGTAGGACGCGGCCGTCGCGGTCCAGCGGGCCAGGACGTACAGCGTGAGGACGAACACGCCGATCGACCCGAACACGACCAGGTAGCTGATCGCGAGCCACGTCTCGAGGCGGGCCGGTGCGGCCACGGGCTCACCGGTGACAAGGGTGAGGACGCCCAGGATCGCCGCCCCGCACAGCATCGCGACGGCGTTGGCCGCGATCGGGTCGCCCGGCGGGAAGCGCTTGGCGACGACGCCGGCTTCGCCGAAGCAGGCCGCCGCCAGCAGGATCGCCACGAGCGCGGAGAGCGGGACGTCGAGGTCGGCCTGGCCACCGAAGACCAGCACGATGCCGCCGGCGGCGAGCAGCGCGCCCAGGAGAGCCTGGGCCCGGAAGCGCTCGACCCGGTGGCCGACGGCGAGGAACAGGGTGAACAGGGGCACGACCGCCAGCACGGTCTGGGCGGTGCCGGCCGGCGCAGTCTGCAACGCCCAGTAGGCGAACATGAAGGACAGCCCGAAGCCGAACACGCCGAAGAGCGCCGCCCCGAGCAGGTGTTCGCCGCGCGGCAGCGGCCTGCGCAGGACGGCGACAACGAGGAGGAGCAGCAGGCCCGCCAGACCGAAGCGGAGCGTCGCGCCCCAGAAGGGGGGCAGCTCGGCGACGGTCAGCTTGACGCCGATCGCGTTGCCGCCGGCCAGGAGCACCGATGCCACGAAGGCGGCCACCGTCACCCGGTCCGGGCGTGATGCGGTCATGCTCCGCCCCGAGAGCCGGCGGGGACGGCGGCGGTCCCGCCGGCGGGGCTCCCGGGCGACCGACCCATGACGACCCCTTTCGCATGGCTGACCGACGAGATCGACCGATCGTAGGGCGGCCGCGGCCCGCGGTGCTTTCGGGCGGCGCGATCGCGCTCCCAGAGTGAGGGGGGGCTGGCCGACCCTGGTACCCCCTCGATGGGGGGTGGCCACGCGGCGCCCCCTGGGCTATGGTGCCGCGACCCCGGCGCGGCCGCGATTGGGGAACGACGTCCAACAACCCGAGAAGCAGAGAAAGGAGGAGCCGCGATGAAGCGACTGCTGTCGATCCTGCTGCTGGCGGGGGCCACCACGTGGACACCCCGCGGCATCGGATTGGTGCTCGACGCGGACGAGTCGTCCACCGAAGCGAAGTAGCGAACACGGCCTCGAACCTCATGGACCGATCACCGGTCGAGGAGGGAGCGGCCTGCACCGGCCCGTGCCCACGAGCGGCGCGGGCCGGTGCACGTCTGCCGGGCGGCCCGGGCCGGCGATGAACGGGTTGTGGCGGCCGAGCTGGCGGCTCATTGCGCCCGAGGTCGCCTGAGTTGGGAGCTGGCGGCGGCGGCGACCGCACCCCGTCCGATCTCGGGCCCGCACTCGAGGACCTGCCCGTAGACCGGCCGGTCGGGCCGCTCCTGGCGGGGCCTGCCCCGGGTCGTGTCGTCGAACGGGGTCGGGCGAAGGCGTATCGACCGCTGCCCGAACCTGTGCGCCTCGCCGCGCTGGCGCGCGGTCTCTCCGCCTACGAGCGGGGCGACTTCTACCATGCCCACGAGGAGCTGGAGCCGGCCTGGATGGGCACGGACGATCCTGCCGAGCGGGCGCTCCTGGGCGGGCTGATCAAGCTCGCAGGCGCCTTCGTCCACGCCGAGCGCGGCAACCCCGTCGGGATCCGGATGAACCTGGTCGGGGCGCGCGACCGCCTGGCCGACGCGCGCGACCGGCTCGCCGACGCATCGCTTGACGCATCGATTGCGGATCGCGGGCCTGCTGATCTCGCTCGTGCGGCCGACCTCGACCTGGTCGCGCTGGTGGCCGCCGTGGACGACTGCCTCGAGGCTGTCCGCTCGTACCTCGCGCTTCACGGTCCTGCGCCGACCTCGCGAACCGCAGGCGAGCCGGTCCCCGCTCACGATGTCGTCGGCCCGCGGACCACGGTCCGCGGAGCGCGGGTCCCGATCGAAGCACCGGCACTGCCGCGGAAGCGGCTGGGCTGATCCGCCCGAGGGCCAGGCTCGGTCGGCCCGGTCGGGCCGCCTTGGTTACCGCCGCCTCGGGAGCCGGGGGATGATGAAGGGCGTCTCGCG
>JAGDMV010000006.1 GCA_017860675.1 Chloroflexota bacterium | reverse complement strand
AGGCGTCGCGGACCGGGTCGAGCTGGTGGTCGCCGATCTCCTCGACCTGCCCTTCGAGGACGACCGCTTCGACGTTGTCGTGGCTGAATCGGTGCTCGCTTTCGTCGAAGACAAGGCGGCAGCGATCAGGGAACTGGTCCGGGTGACCAAGCCCGGCGGCTACGTCGGCCTGAACGAGCTCGTACCCCTCGGGGAGATGCCCGACGACCTGGCCCAGGTCGCCAGCGACCTCGGCTCGAAGGTCCTGAACGCCCGGGACTGGCGGTCGCTGTGGGACGGCTCGGGCCTCACCGACCGGGTCGTGTCAATCCGGCGGATCGATCCCGTGGTGGAGGTGAGGAGCCGCATGCGCTGGATCGGGCTGTGGTGGATGGTCCGCGCCTGGGGCCGTGCCGTCTACCTGCTCATTGCGAAGCCCGAGATCAGGCGCTCGGTCAGGACCGTTGCCGGGGGTGCGAAGGCGCTGGACAGCTGGACCGTCGGGCTGTTCACCGGCCAGAAGCAGCTCAAGGGTCACGAGGGGCTGGAGCGCCGGACGCTCCGCGGGACCGCGTCGGAGGGGCAAGCGGTTCCATGAGCAGGCTCCCCGGCCCGGCCGGGGCTGCGAGGAGCGAAGGAATCGGCCGCCGAGACGCCACCCACTGGTAGACGGGAGGCATTGACGCGCGGCCCATGCCCGGTCGCCGGGACCGCGCCGAGCCACTGGCGAGACCGACCCGCACGGCGAGTCCAGGGAGGGCTGTCCATGCGCCGCCCCGTCGTGGTTCTGCTCACCGCCGCCCTGCTGGCAGCGGTGTCCCTACCGAGTTCGGCAGTCGCTGCCAGGCCCGCCGAGCCATACCTTACTCGCCTGACGGGCACGGCCCGCTGGGTCACCGATACCGGCAGCAGCAAGTCCTACTACATCCTCGAGGGGACGCTCTACGCTCGCAACGTGAACCCGAGACAGGACACGCACTGCGTCACGGTGACCTACCCAGACGGGACCAGGTATGCCGACTCGGGAGGCGCCTTCCCGCGCGCCGATCGCGGCGCGGAGGTCAGCGTGGGACTCTGGCTCGGCGAGATCCCGCTGACCGCCTCGTCGGTGACCGTGACCGCACAGATGATGCGGATCGGCTCCAGGGGATGCTGCACACCGGTCGGACCGCAGCGCGTCTTCTCGTCCCCGCTGCCGACGCCGCCGGCCCCGCCGCCGGCCACGTCCCAGCCGATCGTAGTGTTCGACGTGATGTTCGCGGCGCCGTGACCGTCAGGACCACGATCCAGGCAGCCGCCGAGGACCGGCTGCAGCAGGCTTCGGTGGGGAGCCCACCCACCTGGACATGGTGCCCCGGCGGGCATCGAGGCGGGAGCAGATCCCTAGAGGTCGCTGTGCGGCGCCTCGTGCGGCGCCTCGACTCCCAGCCCAATCGGGTACGCCACGCCGGTGCCGTGGTCGGGGCAGTAGCCGTCGCGAACCCGGCGTTCGCACGCCGTCCGCTGGTGACGGCGACTCACCCACGGCCCCGACCGTGATCATCGTCCACGGCCGGGGTGTGGGTAAGTCAGACACGCTCCGCTACGCGGCCACGATGCACGACCAGTACAACCCCGTGCTCGTAGACCTCCGCCACGCCGGCCGGAGCAGCGGCGAGCAGAGCACCGTGGGTGTGCGCGAGGCCGACGACCTGCGGGCAATGCTGGACTGGCTGGTGCAGGTCAAGCAGCCGGCACGCATCGCTGTCTTTGGCGATTCGGGTGGCGCTGCGACGGCGATGAAGCTCGCCCGCAGCGACGCCCGGATCTCGGCCCTGGTCCTCGAATCACCCCACGCCCGCTTCGTCTATCCGCTCGAGCAACGGGTCGGCCAGGCGGCGCCGCCGACATACCCGTCGGTCTGGGTCGTGCAGCTCGGCTTCTGGCTGCGCACCGGCGTCTGGCCCTGGGAGGCCGATCCGATCGACGCCATTCCGGACCTCGGGTCCCGGCCGCTGGCGATCATCTACGGCACCGCCGACGACTCCGACCTGCCGGAGCGCAACGCCCTGGCGCTGCTCGAGGCCGCCAGGACGGCGGGCGTCCCGGTCGAGATCCACGCCTGCCCGGGTGCCGGGCATGGCCGGGTCATCGACACCTGCCCGACCGAGTACCGGGAGTGGGTGGCTTCCTTCCTCGGGCGCGCCTCTGCCGGATCCTGAGGCGAGGGCCCGGGCCTCGGCCGGGTGCGGCGACCTTCGGCCCGCGGCGCGGAGGCGGATCCGAGCCGGCGGCTCGCGCGAGGGCTGACCGCCGAGGAGTTGGAGCGCGTCCTTCGGCAACAACCGGGGCCCGCCCTGCGTGCCACCGCTGCACAGCGATAGCGAATGCGGCCGCCCCGACCCTGCTAACCCGATGCTCGATCCTGCATCGTTGGCGGGTCGCTGCGTGGAAGACCCGTCGCTCCGTCAGGCCGGGGCGCAAAGGGCAGGAGGAGCAGCGCACCCGCAATGGCGGACAGGGTCGCGAATGCGAACGAGGCCGCGGCTACGTTGATCCATGCGAAGTGGGGGTCCCGTGCGACGAAGAAGACGTCGACAAGGAACAGGCTGCCACCCGGGCCAGCCTGCCCAGTTTCCCAGATGGCGACGACGACGCCCACAACCGACAAGACGAGCCCGACCAGCCGGCCCCACGACCGCCCGGCCAGGACGGCCAAACCGGTGCCCCCCCACAGGAGCAGCAACGCCAGCCCGAAGGCCATTCGTCCGGGATCTGTCGATACCTGCGACCCGAAGAGAGCCAGACCAAGCCCGATCAGGGTGACTGCCGCGATGATGCGTCGTGCCATGGGACGCTCTCCGACTAGTTCCGCGTGAACGGGCCATCCACGGCCTGCGCTCGTCCAGATGACGCGCAGGGGACCGTCGCGTTACACCGCAGTCACAGTTCGCTGGTGCCGGCTAACGCGTGTTCCGCGTACCGCGTGAGTGCGTCATCTTGCTGCCGCCTCTCCCACACCGTCCGGGGGTGCCCCTGCCCCGCAGGAGCCTCCGGTGCCTCAACGGGCACGCCGGACAGTCCTCGCGTCGCTCGCAGGCGCGCGGCGAGGCGCGGCAGCCGGTCTACGCCTCCGGCGACTTCACCCCCAGCCCGATCGGGCACGCGACGCCGGTGCCGTGGTCCGGGCAGTAGCCGTCGGGAACCTTGACCAGGTACTGCTGGTGGTAGTCCTCGGCGTAGTAGAAGGACGGCGCGTCGCGGATCTCGGTCGTGATCGGGCCGTAGCCGGCGTCCTCCAGCGCCCGCGCGTAGGCATCTCGCGACGCCACGGCCGCCGCCCGCTGGTCATCGCTGGTCACGTAGATCGCTGAGCGGTACTGGGTTCCGAGGTCGGCTCCCTGGCGCATTCCCTGGGTCGGGTCGTGGTTCTCCCAGAAGTGGCGGAGCAAGCCCTCGTACGAGATCCGCGCGGGGTCATAGACGACGCGGACGATCTCGGCGTGCCCGGTCCGGCCGGTGCAGACCTCCGGATACGTGGGGTTCGGCGTGTAGCCGCCGGCGTAGCCGACCGCCGTGCTGATCACCCCGGGCAGCTGCCAGAAGCCCTTCTCGGCTCCCCAGAAGCAGCCGAGGCCGAAGAACGCCTCGCCCGCGCCGGGCGGCAGCGGACCGGCCAGCGGCGTGCCGAGGACGACGTGGCGGTCGGGGACCGGCATCGGCTCCGGGCGGCCGGGCAGGGCTGCCTCAGGGGCCGGCATGTTGAGCTTCGCCGGGTCGGCGAAGAGGATGTCGCGGATGCCCACGGCGGTTCTCCGTGCGAAGGGACGTCTGCACAGGATAGTCGCGGACGCGGCCGCCGCGGTTCGGCCGATCTGGCGAGCCCCGCCGGGCCCGGCAGCCACGGCAGCGCCATCCGCCGACGCCTCATGGGCGAATGACCAGCATCGAACCAGCAGAGGTGGAACGACAGGTGAACGAGGCTGTCCGGCATGCCCTCGCGCAGGGCGGGATCATCGACATCACCACCACCGGTCGCCGCACCGGGCTGCCGCGGCGGATCGAGATCGTCCTCCACGCGATCGACGGCCGGCTCTACATCAGCGGCATGCCCCGTGCGGATCGGAAGCGGTCCTGGCTGGCCAACCTCGAGGCGGACCCGCGGCTGGTCGTCCACCTGAAGCGGGGGATCGTCGCCGATCTGCCGGCTGTTGCCCGGGCGATCATCGACGAGACGGAGCGGCGGGGAATCCTGCGGGCGGTCGCTCGTGCCTGGGGACGCACGGACCTGGAGGCGATGGTCGCCTACAGCCCTCTCGTGGAGGTGACGATCGAGGGCGACGGTCCGGCCTGAGCGGCGGCCCCGCGGCTACCGGCCGGGGGCTATGAAGCGGTAGCCGAGTCCGCGCTCGGTGCGGATAAAGCGGGGGTGCTCCGGGTCGTCGCCCAGCTTCGCCCGCAGGCGGCGGACGTAGACGCGCAGGTAGTCAACCTCGTCGACGTACTCGCGGCCCCAGACCTTGGCCAGCAGCGTGCCGTGCATGAGCACGTGGCCGGCGTTGCGCACGAGGTGATAGAGGAGCTTGTACTCGGTCGGCGTCAGCTCGAGTGGTTCTCCCCCGAGCCGCGCTTCCTGGCGGGCGAAGTCGACCTCCAGGTCGCCGGAGCGGAAGGAGGGCGCGCGGCTCGACGGCGCCGGCATGTCCAGGCGCCGCAACACCGCCCGAACCCGCGCCAGGAGCTCGAGGTGGTTGAACGGCTTGGTGACGTAGTCGTCGGCGCCCAGCTCCAGTCCCTTGACCTTGTCGAGCGGATCGTCGCGGGCGGTCAGCATGAGCACCGGGACGTCGGAGAAGGCGCGCACCTGGCGCAGCACCTCGAAGCCGTCGATGTCGGGCAGGCCGATGTCGAGCAGGACGACGTCCGGGTGCTCCTGTTCGACCAGCACGAGCGCCTCGTCGCCCGTCGTCGCGCCCAGCACCTCGATCTCGCGCCACTGGAGGGTCACCACCAGCCGGACCGACTCGACGACGTCGGGCTCGTCGTCGACGACCAGGATCCTCACTCGCCGCGGTCCTCGGGCGGGCCGCCAGCCGGGACCACGATGCGGAAGGTGCTGCCTGCTCCGACCTTGCTCTCGACCTCGATCCGGCCGGCGTGCGACTGGGCGATGGCCAGGGCGATCGGCAGGCCGAGCCCAGTGCCGGCGGTCCGGCCGCCGCGATCATTCCGGCCGACGAAGAAGCGCTCGAAGAGGCGCGCCCGATCGGCGGGTGGGATGCCGGGGCCCTCGTCCGACACCGACCAGCGGATCTCGTGGTCGACGGCGTCGACCGTGATCTCGATCGTGCTGCCCGGCGGCGAGTACTTCTGGGCGTTCGACACCAGGTTGAGGAGGGCCTGCTCCAGCCGCCGGCGGTCGCCGAACACGGGCAGGGGCGAGATCGGTGCGTTGACGTGGATCGTCTGCCCGGCCGTCTGGGCGAGCGGCTGGACGCTGCCGGCCGCGGAGCCCGCGATGGCGGTGGCGTCGAAGCGCCGCAGTTGGAGTGCCACTTTGCCGCTGCGCAGGCGGGTCAGGTCGAGCAGATCGCCGACGAGGTGCTGGATCCGGTCGGCGTTGCGCTCGACGGTCATCAGCAGGGCGCGACGCTCGGCCGTGGTGAGCGGTGCCCGCGGCTCGAGAAGGAGGCCGACGCTCGTCCGGATGGCGGTGAGCGGGGTGCGCACCTCGTGGGCGATCGTGGACAGCAGGTCGGACCGGAGGAGCTCGAGGGCTTCCAGTTCATCGCGCAGCTCCCGGCTCTCGGACATCGATACCTGGCCGTGCTGGACCCCAAGAGATGTCGGAACGTATCGCCGGTGGGGGCCGGCGGCTGCCGCGACCCGCACCATCCCCAGGCGGGCGAGCTCGTCGAGGAGCGACCGCGCCTTGACCTGGCTGACCATCGCGCCGGCTGCGGCGTAGCGAGCCACGAGGTCGTCGGCCGTGGCCGACTCGCCGATGAGTACCAGCGCGCTCTCCAGCAACGGGGAACGTTCGTAACGGGGGCGCGTCATCGCGTCCTCAGGATACGCGCTCAGGGGCAGGGAGGCGCTCACGCGCAGGAGAACGGAGGGGCTTCGAACCCGGATCCTCGGCTAGGGCTATGGGGGCGCCGGCCCCGGTGCGCGCGGATCCGGTGGGGAGGGAGTCAGCGGGCGCTGCGTACGGCCGGCACCGCCCGGGTCGGTGATGCGAGCGGGCTGGCGCCGGGCGCCGCGGCGGGGCGGAGCGGCGGATACGCCGGGATGCCCGGCTCGTCGGGCTCGTCGACCCAGGCATCGCTCTCGATGGCGCGCTCGTGCCGCACGCGATGCAGCCGGGCCGCCCCCGGCGGATCGTAGCTGCAGGTGCATGGGCCATCGGCGGCGCAGCCCGGGCAGCAGAAGGCGAGACCGAGATGGAACACCGGTTCGCCCGTGACCGGGCCCTCGCAAGTAGTGCAGTGGAAGGCGATCGCGTCCTGTTCTCGCATCTCTCGTTCCTGGTGGGCGGGGTCCGCAGGTTCCGCTGGAGGTCCTCTGCGACGCCCCGCCCGTACGGTGACCGGCCGAAATCGGCTCGTGCCGGACCCTATCGGCGCGACCTGAACCCGCGGGGAAAGGCGCATGAACGGCACGTGAACACTGCCAGGGTGGCCGAATTGTTCACGCGCTGTTCATGTGCGTCCATCGTTCCCGTCGCACGCCCGCGTCACCATGCGGGGGCAGCCCGGCCCGAGGTTGCCCGGCCGTGCGCCCCGCGCTGCTGCCAGTTGTGCCGCACCGCTGCCCCATGCCAACGGAGTTCACGATGCAGGAATCGACGATCGCCCCCGTCCGCGCGAGGGCCGCCGGCCCGACCACGACGCCCGGCCGCCCGCGCCCGGAAGCACCAGCCCCGGCTCACCCGGCCGGCGCGCTCGGTGCCGCGCTCGAGCAGTTCGACCGGGCCGCCGACCACATCAGCCTCGACCCGGAGCTGCGGGCGATCCTGCGGCAGGCGAGGCGCGAGTGGATGTTCTCGCTCCCGGTGCGGATGGACGATGGCCGGACCGAGGTGTACACGGGCTACCGGGTCCAGCACAACCTCAGCCGCGGCCCGGCGAAGGGCGGCATCCGCTTCCACCCGCAGGCCGACCTCGACGAGGTCCGGGCGCTGGCGATGTGGATGACCTGGAAGTGCGCCCTGGTGGACGTCCCGTTCGGGGGCGCGAAGGGCGGCGTGGCCTGCGATCCGCTGCAGATGTCGCCGCGGGAGGTCGAGCGGCTGGCCCGCCGCTTCGCCACCGAGATGGCCGAGGTCATCGGCCCCGAGCGCGACATCCCCGCCCCTGATGTCAACACCAACGCCCAGGTCATGGCCTGGATGATGGACACGCTGTCGATGCACCGCGGCTACTCGATCCCCGGCGTCATGACCGGCAAGCCGCTCGAGATCGGCGGATCCGAAGGGCGCGGCGACGCGACCGGTCAGGGCGTTGTCTACTGCGTCGAGGATGCGGCCCGTCGCATCGGCCTTCCGCTGGCCGGGGCGACCGCTGCCGTCCAGGGCTTCGGGAACGTGGGTGAGGCGGCCGCACGGCTGCTGGCCCAGCTCGGCGTTGAGGTGATCGCCGTGACCGACATCGGCGGGGGCGTGGTGGCCGCCGGGGGCCTCGACCTGGCCGCGCTCCGGGACCGGGCTCGCCAGACCGGCAGTGTTGCCGGAGCGCCGGGGACCTTCCCGATCACCAACGAGGAGCTGATCGGCCTGGACGTGGACGTCGTCGTCCTGGCCGCGCTCGACGGCCAGGTGACCGGCAAGAACGCCGGTCGCGTCCGCGCCCGGATCCTGGCCGAGGGCGCCAACGGGCCGACGATGCCGGACGCCGACCCGATCCTGCGCGCCAACGGGGTGACCGTGATCCCGGACATCCTGTGCAACGCCGGCGGGGTGATCGTGAGCTACTTCGAGTGGGTCCAGAACCGGGAGGCCCTGTTCTGGACGCTCGAGGAGATCAACGACCGGCTCCGCCGGGTCATCCTCCGGGCCGCCGACCGAGTCTGGCGACGGGCGGCCGACGACGACATCGACCCGCGGCTCGCCGCCCAGGCGATCGCCGTCGAGCGGGTAGCCAGGGCAACGGCCATCCGCGGGCTCTACCCGTAGATTCCCTCCCAGGGCTGGCTGCCCGCCCCGTCCGGCAGGGCCGGGCGGGCAGCCGCTCCACCGGCCTCGCTGCCGCCCCGCGATCCAGCGGCTCGTTCAGTCCAGCGTCGCGCGGTGCTCCTCGATGAGCCGCTCGACCACTTCCGGCTCGGCCAGCGTCGTCAGGTCGCCGAGGCCCGTGTACTCCGAGGCGGCGATCTTGCGCAGGATCCGCCGCATGATCTTGCCGCTTCGGGTCTTCGGCAGGCCCGACGCGATGTGGACCACGTCCGGGGCGGCGAAGCCGCCGATCATGTGGCGGACCTGCTCCTTCAGCGCGCCCTGGAGTTCGTCGTGGTCGGCCGTGCTGTAGTCCGCCGTCAGGAGAACGTAGGCGTAGATGCCTTGCCCCTTGATCGGGTGCGGGAAGCCGACCACGGCCGCCTCCGCGACCGCTTCGTGGGCCACCAGCGCGCTCTCGATCTCCGCCGTTCCCAGGCGGTGCCCGGAGACGTTGAGGACGTCGTCGATGCGGCCGGTGATCCAGTAGTAGCCATCCTCGTCGCGCCGCGCTCCGTCGCCGGTGAAGTAGTGCCCCGGGTACTGGGTGAAGTAGGTCTCCTTGAAGCGGTGGTGGTCGCCCCACACCGTCCGCGCCTGGCCCGGCCAGGGCGTCGCCAGGCAGAGCGCCCCGCTGACGTCGTTGCCCTCCAGGATCTTGCCGTCGGCCGTGTCCAGGATGAGCGGCTTGACGCCGAAGAACGGCAGCGTCGCCGAGCCCGGCTTCGTCGGCGTGACGCCCGGCAGTGGCGTGATGAGGATGCCGCCGGTCTCCGTCTGCCACCAGGTGTCGACGACGGCGCAGCGCTCGTTGCCGACCACGTCGTGGTACCAGCGCCAGACCTCGGGGTTGATCGGCTCGCCGACGCTGCCGAGCACGCGGAGGGTAGTCCGGCGGTGCCGCTTCACCCACTCGTCGCCGTGCTGGGCGATGGCCCGCAGGGCGGTCGGGGAGGTGTAGAAGATGTTGACCCCGAGGTCGTCCACGATCCGCCAGTAGCGGCCCGGATCAGGGTACGTCGGCGTCGACTCGAAGATGACGGTGGTGGCCCCGTTGAGCAGCGGGCCGTAGACGATGTAGGTGTGGCCGGTGATCCAGCCGATGTCGGCGGCGCAGAAGTAGATGTCGCCGGGGTGGTAGTCGAAGACGAGCTTGTGGGTGAAGGCGGCGTAGACGAGGTAGCCGCCCGTCGTGTGCATCAGGCCCTTCGGCTTGCCCGTGCTGCCTGAGGTGTAGAGGATGAAGAGCGGGTCCTCCGCCCCCATCCACTCGCTGGTGCAGGTCGAGCGCTGCTTGAGGCACTCCTCGTCGAGCCAGTGGTCGCGGCCGGCGACCATGGGCACGTCCGTGTCGGTTCGCCGGGCCACCAGCACCGTGTCGACCATGGACATGCCCTCGATGGCCCGGTCGACCGTGGCTTTGAGCGGGATGTGCTTGCCGCCCCGCAGGCCCTCGTTGGCGGTCACCACCACCTCGCAGCGGGCGTCGACGATCCGGTCGCGCAGCGCCTCGGAGCTGAAGCCGCCGAACACGACCGAGTGGATGGCGCCGATCTTGGCGCAGGCCAGCATGGTGTAGACGAGCTCGGGCATCACCGTCATGTAGATGGCGACGCGGTCGCCCCGCCGAACGCCGTGCGAGTGGAGCACGTTCGCCACCCGGCCCACGTGGTGCTTCAGCTCGCGGTAGGTGATGTGCTGGTAGGCGCCCGGCTCGTCCTGGGCCCAGATGATCGCGGTCCGATCGCCAAGGCTCTCCAGGTGCCGGTCGATGCAGTTGAAGGCCGCGTTGAGACGGCCGGCCGTGTACCAGGCGAAGTCGACCTCGTCGTAGTCGGCGTCGAAGACCACGTTCCAGGGGTGGAACCAGCTGATCGACTTTGCCTGCTCTGCCCAGAACCACTCGGGGTTGTCCAGCGACAGCCGGTAGAGTCGCTCGTACTCGGCCAGGCTGTTGATGTGCGCGCGCTCCGCGATGTGGGGCTTGACCGGGAACAGCTCGGACACGACGTGCCTCCTTCCGATCTCGGCCGACCGAGGTAAAGGCGGCATTGTGCCCATGTCCCCGACCATTGGCAACTTTCGAGACGTGTTCGGGTCGGGAGGTGCGCTAGGCGGATCGACGCCTCGCCCCGGCCGGTCGGCGTCAGGTCCGGCGCAGCGGCCGCGCTCTCACCGCCACGCACGCCGCGGCGCGGCTGCCCGGTGGTGCGCTGCGATCCGCCAGGCGGCGGCGCGCAGGGTCACCAGCAGCTGCCCGTCGCCGGGCGCACCGCCTTGACGCCTTCGGGCTGGCGGCGCACGCTCCGGCTGCCGCGCGCCCCAGTGCGGAGGGAACCGGAGCATGGGCCGGAGGTCGATCATGCCTGCACGCCGTCTGCGCGCCCCGGCAGCTGCCGTGGCCGCCATCGTGGTCCTCGCCGCCATCGCCGCCCCGGCCGGGGCAATCACCTTCGGCCAGCTCGACGGGGACCGCCACCCCTGGGTCGGGGCCCTGGTCGCGCCCATCGGCACCGGCGGCGCCCCGGACCTCGTCTGCTCGGGCACGCTCATCTCGCCGACCGTCTTCCTGACGGCGGCTCACTGCACCGACTTCCTGCCGGCGCTGGGCGTCGACCCGGACGAGGTCTGGGTGACCTTCGACCCGAGCTTCACCCCGGCCGCGACGCTGCTGGCAGGGACCTACCATCAGCACCCGCGCTACGCGACCGGCGGCGCCAGCAACACCTACGACGTTGCCGTCGTCATCCTCGACTCCCCGGTGGCGGGCATCGAGCCTGCCAGCCTGCCGGCGGCGGGCCTGCTCGACCGGCTGGGGCTCAAGGACCAGCGCTTCGTTGCGGTGGGCTACGGCACCGTCCGCGACGCGAAGCAGAAGGGGCAGCACTCCCTCACCTGGGACCCGCAGCGGCGGTTCGTCAGCCAGGGCTTCCTGGCCCTGCGGCCGGCCTGGCTCCAGCTGTCGATGAACCCCTCGACCGGCAGCGGCGGCACCTGCTACGGCGACTCGGGCGGGCCGCACTTCCTCGGCACGGGCAAGACAGTCGTCGCGCTGACGGTCACCGGCGACATGTTCTGCCGGGCGACGGACACGACCTGGCGGCTGGATACGCCCTGGGCCCGCGCGTTCCTCGGCCAGTTCGTGGTCCTGCCCTGAGCCCGATCGTGCTCGCCGCCGGGCGGTCGCCCGGCATGTCGCGCGTCAGCTGCAGCCGCTCGTCGACCCGCAGTTGAGGCACTTGTAGCAGCTGCCGTTGCGGACCATGATCGAGCCGCAGTCGGCGCAGGACGGGGCGTCGGCCTGGGTCCGGAACGTCGCCCGCTCGGCCCCGAACGCGGCCGCGCTCGCGCCCGTGGCCGGCTGCTTCCCGTTGCTGCTCGGGGCCCCGCCGTTGCGACCGGCCTGGCCCGCGGCTGGTAGCGACGCGCGGCCCGTCGCCGGCGGCTCCGTCGCCGGCGGCTCCGTCGCCCGCACCTCGACGGTGGCGACGGCGGTCGCCCGCGGCGGGTCGGCCTCGTCCCGGCCCTCGAGCGCCTCGTCGATCGCCAGCGGTCCCTCCTCGGCTGCCGGGGCGTAAGCCGCCGCGTCGGGCAGGCGGACGGCCGGCGCAGCCGGCCCCGCGAGCGCGGGGGTGGGAGCCATCGAGATGCCGCTGCTCCCCGTGCCCCGGTCGACGATCCCGAGCGTTGCCTTGTCCTCGGCCGACAGGAAGCGGCTGCCGAGCCAGCGGAAGATGTAGTCGATCGTCGACTTGGCGATCGGGATCTCGCTGTTGGCGGTGAAGCCTGCCGGCTCGAAGCGGACGTGGGCGAACTTGTTGACCAGGTCGCGGAGCGGCACGCCGTACTGGAGGGCCAAGCTGATCGCGGTCGCGAACGCGTCCATCAGCCCGCTGACGGTCGAGCCCTCCTTGGCCATCTTCAGGAAGATCTCGCCCGGCTGGCCGTCGGGGTAGAGGCCGACGATGATGTAGCCCTCGTGGCCGGAGACCTCGAACTTGTGGGTCACCGCCGTCCGCTCGGCCGGCAGCCGGTGGCGATGGGGCTTGGTGGCCTCGGCCTGGGCCTCGGCCAGCCGCCGCCGGAGGTCCTCGACGACCTCGGACGCGGCTGCCTCGTCGGTGTCCTTCTTCTTGCCAGTCGAGAGGGGCTGGCTGCGCTTGGAGTTGTCGCGGTAGATGGCGATGGCTTTCAGGCCCATCCGCCAGCCCTCGAGGTAGACCTGCTCGATGTCCTCGGGCGTCGCCGTCTCGGGCATGTTCACGGTCTTGCTGATCGCCCCCGAGAGGAAGGGCTGGACGGCGGCCATCATCCGGACGTGGCCCATGTGGTCGATCGCGCGGACGCCGTTGACCGGCTTGAAGGCGCAGTCGAACACCGGCAGGTGCTCGGGACGCAGGCCCGGGGCGCCCTCGATCGTCTCGCGCTCCTCGATGAAGCGGTCGATCTCCTCGACCTGCTCGGGGGTGTAGCCGAGCCGACGGAGGGCGAGCGGCACGGTGTTGTTGACGATCTTGAGGTAGCCCTCGCCGACCAGCTTCTTGTACTTCACGAGGGCGATGTCGGGCTCGATCCCCGTCGTGTCGCAGTCCATCATGAAGGCGATGGTGCCGGTGGGAGCGAGGAGCGTGACCTGCGCGTTCCGGTAGCCGTGGACCCGGCCCAGCTCGAGGGCTTCCTCGTTGACCTGGCGGGCAGCCTCGAGCATCGCCGCCGGGACGCCGCGTGCCGGGATCCGCCGCGAGGCCTCGACGTGCATCTCGATGACGCCGAGGAACGGCTCGCGGTTCTTCTCGAACTCGACGAAGGGGCCGCCGTGGTCGCGGGCGATGACGGCGCTCTGGCGGTACGCCTCGCCGTGCATGATCGCGGTCACCGCGGCGGCGTAGTTGCGCCCCTCGGGCGAGTCGTAGCCAAGGCCGCGGCTCATCAGCAGGGCGCCGAGGTTCGCGTAGCCGAGGCCGAGCGGCCGGAAGCGATGGCTGTTCTCGGCGATCTTCGGGGTGGGGTAGGAGGCGTTGTCGACGATGATCTCCTGGGCGATGATCGTCAGCCGGGCGGCGTAGCGGAACGCCTCGACGTCGAGCTCGCCGTCCTCGCCCACGAAGCGCATCAGGTTGAGGCTGGCCAGATTGCAGCTGGAGTCATTGATGAAGGAGAACTCGCTGCACGGGTTGGTCGCGTGCTGGCGGGCGCTGTTGGCGACCGGGTTCCAGGCGTTGATGGTGGTGTCGTACTGGATGCCCGGGTCGCCGCAGAGCCAGGCCGCCTCGGCCATGCGCCGGAAGATCGAGGCCGCCGGCATCGTGTCCATCGGCCGGCCGTCGGTCACCGCGTGGGTCGTCCAGGGGCGGTCGTCGACAACTGCCTGCATGAACTCGTCGGTCACCCGGACCGAGTGGTTGGCGTTCTGGAAGAAGACCGAGCCGTAGGCCTCGCCGGTGAACGACGGATCGTAGCCCTGCTCGATCAGCGCCCAGGCCTTCTTCTCCTCGAGCATCTTGCTGTCGACGAAGTCGAGGATGTCGGGGTGGTCGACGTCGAGGATGACCATCTTGGCCGCGCGCCTGGTCTTGCCGCCGCTCTTGACGACGCCGGCGAAGGAGTCGTAGCCCTTCATGAAGCTGACCGGGCCCGACGCGGTGCCGCCGCCGGCCATCTTCTCCCGCGACGAGCGGATGGTCGACAGGTTGCTGCCGGCGCCCGAGCCGTACTTGAAGAGCATCGCCTCCGTCTTGGCCAGGTCCATGATCGAGACCATGGAGTCCGACACCGAGTTGATGAAGCAGGCCGAGCACTGGGGCCTGGGCTCGATGCCGACGTTGAACCAGACTGGCGAGTTGAAGCTCATCTTCTGGTGGACGAGCAGATGGGAGAGCTCGGCCCGGAACGCGTCGAGGTCCTCGTCGGTGGCGAAATAGCGCTGGCTCTCGGCCCAGGCGGTGAGGGTGGTAACGACGCGGTCGATCAGCTGCCGGACGGAGGTCTCCCGCTCCGGGGTGCCCAGGTGACCACGGAAGTACTTGCTGACGACGACGTTGGTGGCCAGCTGGCTCCAGAAAGCCGGGACCTCCACGTCCTTCTGCTCGAAGACGACCTTGCCCGCCTCGCTCCCGATCGACGCGGTCCGGACCTCCCAGGCCACCTCGTCGTACGGGTGGACGCCGGGCCGGGTCCAGCGCCGCTCGAGGGTCAAGCCGCGGGTTCCCTCGCCAGTGAAGCGCAGGGCGGCCATCGCGTCGGCGAAGGCGGCGTCCGCCAGGGTCCGTGACTCCGCGGCGCGGGCGAAGGCGCTATCGGCCCGAGCAGCGACGGCAGCCGTGGTCCCGGCCGGCGGACGCACCGCTGGCCGCGAATGGCCGCGTCGCCGCGCCCCGGCCGGGGCCGCCGGCTGGGGTGCCTCCGGCTCGCCGACCGGCCCGGGCCCGGGCTCCTTCGTGTTCTCGTCGGGGGCCATCACCGGTACGGCCTGGTGTGCGGCTCGGGCCATCGTGTGCGTGCTCCTCGAGTAGCTGCGAGCTGGACCCCGATCACCCGCGCCCGCGGCCGGCGCGGACTCGCCGTCGGGTGTCGCCCGGGGGACGCTGCCCTCCCGGCGGGGCCGGCCGGGGGACGAGAGGTCCGGCTACTGTACTGCCACCGGAGGTGGTAGTCAACCATTGGACCACAAGATGTAGTGGTCCGTGGTTACCCTGCACCGCTACATCTTGGGATCGGGACTGGATGGCAGGGTGTGGCGCGGAGATGGCGCACGGGCCCCCTCGCGGACCGGGGCGCCGCTCGTCGTTGCCGCCGTTCCGGCCCATCAGCGCTCGGCCAGGCCAGGTATACCGAACAGATGATCCAATGCTCAAGCGGCGACGGACCGTGTCGCAAGTCCTGCGTCAGCTCAGGTTGCGGCGACGCTCTGCTGCCGTCTCCGTCGGTAGCGACGGCCCTTCATCCGGTTGCCGCAGACCGCCATCGAGCACCACGTGCCGGAGCGGTTCTTCGAAGCGTCCCAGTACGCCCAGCGGCAGGTGTCGCTGGCGCAGGTCTTGAGCCGGACCCAGGTTCCGTCGGCGACGGCCATGGCGATGTCGGCCATGAGGATCCCGAGGGCTCCCGACAGCCCCTCTCCGGCCGGCCGCAGGGTGGGTCGCCCACTTCCCTCGAAGCGGACGGCAAGCGGCACGGCCGCCGAGGCGGCATCCAGGGTGCGGACCGAGGTGGGATCGACCGGATGCCCGGCATTCGCGCCCAGGAGATCGCGCAGCGCCTCGCGCACCTCGCGGGCGAGGGCGACCTCCTCGTCGGTCAGGCGGACGCTCGAGTCCGCCAGCCCGTGCGCCTCCAGCCAGGCGGCCAACGCTTCAGGCGAGCTGATCTCGTCCGTACCGTCCTCGATGTTCGCCGTGTTCACCAGCGCGCGCACGCGGTCGAGGCCGGGGGGCGGGCCGGGCGGCCCCGCAACCGGCGCCGGAGCCGGCTCTGGGAAGGCCGTGACGAGTCTATCCACACCAGTCATATCGCTTGACAGGTTAGCACCGTTCCGCTAGGATGCAAGTATCCAGTGAAGCCTGATTGATGGTTACGGGCTGCAGGTCATTGCGAGGGGGATTCCGATGTCGGGCTGGAACGCGTCGTACATCATCGCCGGGGACCTGATCGCGGAACGGCTGCGGGAGGGGGAGCGCAGCCGCCTGGCGCGACGAGCGGCCGCGGGGCCGTCCGCTCCCGGACCGGACAGGGGGTCGCGGACGTACGGTCAGGGTGGGTCTCCGGGAGCGGTCGCCGCGGGGAAAGGGGAATCGCGGCGCTGGACCCTGCGGCTGGCCCGGCTGGCCGTCACGGTCAGCCTGGACAGGGCCGCCCAGCGGGGAGCGGGCTCGTGATCGCCCGGACCTGGCGCGGGGCGACTCGGGCTGCAGATCTCGAGCCTTACACGAGCTACCTGTTCGAGACGGGTATCGCCGCCTTCCGGGCGACGCCCGGAAACGCCGGCGCGTTCGTGCTGCGGCGGGTCGCCGGCGATCGCGCCGAGTTCATCGTGCTCTCGCTCTGGGACGACGAGTCCGCCGTCCGCCGGTTCGCCGGTGACGATCCCGGTCGGGCCGTCTTCTACTCGGCCGACGACGCGTTCCTGGTCGATCGCGACATGCACGTCGACCACTGGGAGGTTGCGCCCGGGCCCGCGGCGACCGGCTGACGCTCGGCGCGGCCCGCCCACGCTCGGCGCGGCTCGGCCGCGCTCAGCGCGGCCTGCGGCGGCGCCGAGGGTTGCCGCGCTTGGCGGTGGCCCCGCGGCCAGGACGCCAGCCAGGTCGGTCGAGTGCGGCAGCGTGGTCTTCCGGCGCGGCAGCGACCACGGGGCCTGGCCGGCCTGCCGCCGGGGCACCGAGGCGCTGGCGGCCCAGAACGCCGGCCAGCCAGGCGGTCGAGGCGATGTCCGCCCCCAGCGCCCGGAGCCCCGCCGCCAGCTCCCGGTCGTCGGTGACCACGAGGGTGCCGGCAGGGCCGGCCGCCACGAGATCGCGGAGGACGGCGTCGGCGCTGCGGCGACCCCCGTAGCGGACCTCGACACCGGAACTCAGGTGGCGTTCGCGGGCCCCCGGGGCAGGGGTGCCGTCGAGCACGACGACGAGGCCGACGGCGGGCGGGACCAGTGCGCGAAGGCGGCCGACGATCGCCGCCGGTGGAAGTGGGACCGAGTCACCCAGCGCGTGCAGCAGGTTCGTGCCATCGACCAGCATGCGGGAGGCGGCCTGGAGCGGGTTGGTGCGGCGCCGCGGCATGCGCTCATCATGACTGGTTCACGCCAAGCGGCTACGATCCGGGGGATGCTCCTGCTGGTCGACCTCGACGGCGTCGTCTACCGCGGCGCCACGCCCGTGCCGGGCGTCGCCTCCGTCCTGGCCGCACGGGCGGCGGCCGGCGACACGATCGTGTACGTCACCAACAACTCGATGCACTACCGGGCGGACTACGTAGATCGCCTGTCCGCCATGGGGGCGCCGGTCGCGGCCGACCGGGTGATCAGCTCGGGCCGGGCCGCAGCGCTCTGGCTCGCCGGGCAGGTACCGCCCCCCGGCCGCGTGCTGGTGGTGGGCGGGGGCGGTCTCGAGCGCGAGTGCCGCGACGTCGGCCTGGAGGTCGTGACGACGGCGTCCGCGGCTGCGCGGGCCGCCGCCGATGGGATCGACGGCTGGACCGCCGCGGGCCGCCCGGACGTGGTCCTCGTCGGGCTCGACCCGCAGCTCACCTACGCCCGGCTGGCGGTCGGCCTTGACTGCATTCGTGCCGGCGCGAGGTTCGTTGCCACCAACCGCGACCCCATCTTCCCATCGGAGCAGGGCGTCCGGCCCGGGGCCGGCGCGATCGTGGCGGCGCTGGAGGCGTCGTCGGGCGTCGAGCCGGTGTCGATCGGCAAGCCGGGGCCGCTCCTGTTCAGCCTCGCGATCCAGGCCGTCACCGGGCGGCTGGCGGACGCGGTGATGATCGGCGACGGCGTGGCGACCGACCTGGCGGCGGCCCGGGCCCTTGGGATCCCCTGCATCCTCATGCTGACCGGCGTGACCAGCCGTGGTCAGGCGGAGCGCCTGCTTCCGGCCGAGCGCCCCGCCGCGCTCGCGGCCGACGCCGCGGAGCTGGCTGCTGCCATCGACCGGCTGGCGGCCAGCGCGGTCGCCTGAGGACCGCCCGGTGCGCCCGTCTGCCCGTGCCGTCGCCCTGGCAGCGGCCTGGTTCGCCTGTGCGCTTGTGCTGTCGCTGGGGGTTGCCGGCATCGCGGTCGCGCTGAACCACCCGCCGTCCACTGGTGCCCGGCCGGAGCTGACCTGGGCCGCCGACCGGGCCATCGCCCCGGGCCTCGACGCTGTTGAGGCAGACCTCGGGAGCCTGCTCGACGAGGTCGACGCGCTGGCGGAGCTGGGGCGCACGGCGCTCGCCGCCCTCGTGGCCCGGGACGTGGAGTCGCTTGGGAGAACCCTGGCCGAGGGTGCGGATCGGATCGGCCGGATCGAGGCCCACCGCGAGGAGATCCGCGCCGCCCTCCGCGCCCTCCCCGGGGCCGGTCCGGGGATGGAGAGCCGCCTGGGCCCGGTCTCGATCAGCCGCTACGACACACTGGTCGCCGCCCTGCCGGCGGTGGACGGCCTGGCCGAGAGCTGGGACCGGCTGGCACAGGGCAGCGGCCCGGCGAGCCGGCTGGCGACCCACCTGCTCGAGCACGACCGCATCGCCGGCGAGGCGGTCAAGCTCGGCGCGGCGGGCCGGTACGCGGAGGCCGTGAAGCAGCTCGCCGGCGCGACAGCTGAGCTCGACGACGCCAGGACCATCCGCGACGAGCTGGCGGCCCGGGTCGACGTCTCGACGCTCGACGAGTGGATCGACCGCAACGCCGCCTATGACGAGGCGGTCGGTGATCTCTGGACCGCCCTCCGCCGCTCGCAAGGCCGGGTGACCGACGCGGTCCGCGATGCGAGCGCCCGCGAGCGCGCGGCGAAGGAGAACCTCCCGCCCGACACGAAGGCCCTGGTGGTGATCCTGGGCGACGTCGCCCGGGGTGGCCTGAACCAGGCGGTGATCGCCATCGAGGAGGCGCGCGGACGCCTGGCGACGGCACTGTCGGCCGCGGCGGGAGTCGGACCGCCGAGCCTGCCGCCGGTCGCGTCGCCATCCCCCGAACCGGCAACGACCGTCTCGCCCAGACCTGCCGGGTCCCCCTCTTCGCCACCTGCCGCGACCCCGGAGCCGGGGCCGGTCACGACCCCATCGCCCACGCCCGGCTGACCGTGCCCCGCCCGATCTAGACTTCGCCTGATCGCCGCCGGACCGCCGGCGGCCCCGATCGAGGAGCCGTGTCCAAGATGGAGCTTCGCGTCGCCACCGACCAGCCGTGGGCAGTGCCCGCGGACGTCCTCGCCCTGCCGATCGCGGGGGTCCCCGTCTTCGACGGGCCGCTCGGGGAGCTGGACCGCCGCAGCGGCGGGGAGTTGTCCGCCCTGGCCGCCTTCGGCGAGCTGAGCGCCAAGCGCTACGGGGCGACGCTTGCCGCGGCGGGCGAGCTGCCTGCTGGGCGTATCCTCGCCGTCGGGGCGGGCGACGCCGACGCCATCGACCGCGAAACGGTCGTCCACCTCGGGGCGGCAATCGTCCGCCGGCTCGCCGGCCGGCCGGTGCGTCGCCTCGCGATCTGGCTCGAACCGCTTGCCGGCCGGCTTGACGGGGGCGCTGTCGCGGTGGCCGAGCTCCTGGCACGGGGCGTCGTGGAGGGCGGCTACGATCCCCAGCAGCCGTACCGTGCCGAGCGCGACGCCGCGCCGCCAATCCTCGACGAGCTCGTGCTGGTCGTCCCCGGCGCAGCCGACACGGCCGCCGTCTCCCGGGCGGCGGCCCGCGGCCAGGTGATGGGCGAGGGCGCCAACTGGGCACGCGACCTCGCCAACCGGCCGGCCAACGAGGCCACCCCGCAGGTGCTGGCCGAGGAGGCCCGCGCCGTCGCAACCCGCCACGACCTGTTCGTGGACGTGATCGACGAGCACCGGGCTGCCGAGCTGGGCATGGGCATGTTCCTGGCCGTCGGCCTGGGCAGCGACAACCCGCCCCGCCTGATCGTGATCCGCTCCGGTGCGGAGGGCGAGCGGGACGCTGCCGGCCGTCACCTGGCCCTCGTCGGCAAGGGCGTCTGCTTCGACTCCGGCGGCATCAGCCTCAAGCCGGCCGACAAGATGGAAGAGATGAAGATGGACAAGACCGGGGCGTGCACGGTCATCGCCGCGGCCGCCACGGTCGCCAGGCTGGCTCCCGGCACCCCCCTGCTGGCCGTCGCCCCGGCGGTCGAGAACATGCCCGGCCCGCACTCCGCTCGCCCGGGCGACGTCGTCCGCGCCCTCAACGGCAGGACGGTCGACATCATCAACACCGACGCCGAGGGCCGGCTGATCCTGGGCGACGCCCTCACCTACGCGGAGCGTCTCGGCGCGACCCACGTCGTCGACGTGGCCACCCTCACGGGGGCGGTCGCGCGGGCCTTCGGGCACCTGGTCAGCGGCGCGTTCGGCAGTCCGCAGGCCTGGTACGACGAGTTCGCCGCGGCCGCGGCCCGGGCCGGCGAGCGGGTCTGGCAGCTGCCGCTCGAGGAGGACTACTTCCCGGAGATGGAGAGCTGGTATGCCGACATGGTGAACACGGGCGGGGCCGAGGCAGGACTGATCAAGAGCGCGTTGTTCCTCCGCCGCTTCGTCACCGTGCCGTGGGTCCACCTCGACATCGCCGGCACCGCCACGTTCCGCAAGGCCACCCCGTACGCGGCGAAGGGCGCGACCGGCGTCTCGCACGCGACGCTGGTGGAGCTCGCCCTGGCCGGCGCGCGCTGACGCCGGCGCGCGGGACGACGGCAGCGGTCCGGGACGCGCTACGCCGGTGAACCCGCTGCTGGTCGTGCTGCTCGCCGCGGCCGGCGCAGCCTGGGGCCTCGTCGCCGACCGGCTGGCTGTGCGCTGGCCGGCCCATGACGAGGCGCATCCTGCCGGCCGGGCGATCGGCTGGCGCACGGCGCTGAC
>JAGDMV010000227.1 GCA_017860675.1 Chloroflexota bacterium | reverse complement strand
CGCGTCGAAGCGGATGATCGGGACCCGCCGGGCCACGGCCAGGATCGTCTGGATGACCGCCTCGCGGACCTCCGCCTGGAGGTAATCCAGCTGGGCCGTATCGTTCCACGGCATGCTCGTCCCGTCGTTGCCGTGGTACAGGTAGCGAGCCGAGCGTCCCAGTAGTGGTCCTCGAGCACGATCCCCACCCGGGGGTCGTCGGACAGGTCGGGGCCGGTGAAGGAGTAGGCCGGGTAGGGGGGCTCGTCGAGGCTCAGGAACCAGCCGGCATGCTCGATCACCCAGCGGGAATCGATGCCCATGTGATTGGGCACCATGTCGGAGGCGAGCCGCAGGCCGTGGGCCCGTGCCCGGTCGCGGAGACGCTCGAACGCCGGCTCGCCGCCCAGGTCGGCGGCGATCGCGTAGTCGCGGAGGGAGTAGGCGGAGGCCACCGCGTCGGGATTGCCGCGCATCCGCTTGATCCGCTCGGAGGCCAGGCTCCGCTCCCAGAGGCCGATCAGCCACAGGCCGGTGAAGCCGCGCCGCGAGAGGGTCGCGAGCTCCTCCTCGGGGATGGCGTCGAGGGTGCGGATCTCGCGTCCGTACCAGCGGCTCAGCTGGTCGAGCCAGACGTGGGTGCTCTTGGCCATGAGCACGACCTTCGGCATCCACTCCAGGTCGGCCGAGAAGGCCTCCAGCTCGGCCTCCGCGCCAGCGAACGAGAGCACCGGTGCGGCTCCTCCGCCCGCGCCCCGTAACGTCAGCGCCCGCTCCTCCTCGGCGATGATGTCGAGCCCGATCAGCAACCGGTCGAAGAGGTCGCCGAAGTCGTCGCCGAAGGCCTCGGCCAGGAGCTCGGTCCAGTTGGCGCGGATCCAGCGCAGCTGCCCGGCGAGCGAGTCCGGCTCGGCAACGGCCGGGCTCCGCAGCAGCGTCACCAGGTCCTCGTCCGCCGGTCCGAAGGGCGGCCGCCGGGCGAAGAAGCGGCGCAGCTCGGCCGACAGGCGGGGATAGGCGGTCTCGGTCGCCAGGTCGTCATCGGCGAACAGCTCGGCCATGGGCGCCGCCGCGGCGTTTCGGTTGGTCAGCCACAGGTTGAGCAGCTCCTCGAGGGCGACCTCGCGGTTGGGTACACCCTCGGTCGTCCCGTCGAGGTAGGCGTCAACGGACAGCTCGCCGCGGTGGACGGCGACCGGCGGGAAGTCGGCGGTGAAGCGGCGCAGCGTCGCCTGCAGGGCATCGGCGCCGATCGCAGCCTCGAGGTCGGTGAGCGCGTCCGCGATCGCCTCCGGGTCACCGCGTCGCCGGTAGAGGCCGACGACCGCGTGCAGGATCTCGTCGATCAGGCCGAGCGCGTTCAGGCGGGCGATGCCCACCCGGCGCGCCGGTGGCCGGCCGGCATCGAGCCCTGCCGACAGGGCGCGGACAGCCCGCAGGTTCGCGACCACCGCCCGGCCCGAGAGGGCGAAGAGGGCCTCGTCGACGCCGTAGCGTTCGCGGGCGGCGCGGGAGACGTGCAGCTCGCGGGTCACTGGCCGACCGGGATACCGAACACGCGGATCTCGCTGAAGCCGGCCGTCGTGGTCGGGCTGCCCTTGAAGCTCGTCTTCGTGGCCGGGTAGGTGTCGATGATGGTAATGCGGATCAGCTGGGCAGACGCGATGCCGAGTTCAGTCGGGATGTCGACCGTCTGCTGGCCGAAGTAGTCGGTGAGCGCGACCGGGATCGGCTGGCTGTCATCGAACGTGATCGTGATGTTGTGCGGGCGCGGGTTGCCCTTGTAGGCCGCGTCGCTGGCCTGGACACCGGCCGAGAATGACAGCCGGGTGACGGCGGTGGGCGGGATCCTGATCTCGATCGACTGGCCTTCAACGTCCCCGGCGCCCTCCAGCCAGGTCGTGGCCGGGCTGCCGTCGTGGGCCTTGCCCGGGCCCGACTTGGCGTTGACCGAGGAGGACGCCTCGGAGCCAAGGACCGCGATCGCGACGGACGTGCCGGCGGGCACCGTGGGGGCGGCGGTCGGCGGCGCGGTCTGGGCGGGTGGCGTCTCGGGCGGAACCGTCGGCACTCCGGTCGGCTCCGGGCTCGGCTCGGCCGTCGGGGCCGTCGTCACCACCTCTGCGGAGGCAGTTGCCGGCGCGGTGGCTGGGCTCGACACCGGACCGCCGCCACTGCCTCCGAGCAGCGCGATGGCCCCGAGGGCGACGAGGGCCACGACGACCCCGGCCGCGACGAGAACCAGGCGGTTGCCACCTGATCGGCGACCGGCGGGCTGTCGGGGGGCGGGCCGTGGCTGGGCCGCGGGAAGAGGCTGGGCGACCGGGGGCTGCGGCAGCGGCCCTTCCGGGGACGGCGCGACCGGTGGGGGCTCCACCAGCGCGGGCGCCGCCGCGACGGGTGCGAGCTGCACCGCGACCGCGGCCGCCGCGACGGGTGCGAGCTGCACCGCGACCGCGGCCGCCGCGACGGCAGGCCCGGGAGTCGTCGGAATGGCTGAAGATGGTGCTGCGGCAGGTGCCGGCCCAGTCTGTTGTGGCGGCAGTGGCGGGGCTGCCGCAGGTCGGGCAACAGGAGGAGCGATCGTGCCGGTTGCCCGCCCCTGCACCGACAGGCGGGTGCCGCAGCGCCGGCAGAACGTCCTGCCAGGATCGTTGGCAAGGCCGCAGGAGGGACAGGAAGGGCCGCTCGGCTCGGGCGCAGGCGCGGGCCCGGCCGCGGGCGCGGGCGCCGGTTCGGGCGCGGCCCCGGGCGCCGGCGCGGACCCGGCCGCCGACGCGGGTGCGGCCGCGGGCTCAGGCTCGGACAACGCGCCGAGCGTCAGCTCAGGCGCGGCCTCTGCCTCCTCAACTGCGTCGGCGTGGGCGTCGGCGTCCTGCGGAGCTGGCGTCGCGGCTGGCTGGTCGCCCTCGGGACCCGCCTCGGAGCCCGTGGTCTCATCCCAGTCGAGGTACGCGCCGCAGCCGCCGCAGAAGACGTCGCCCGGCTCGTTCCTCGTGCCGCACGCTGCGCAGACCGTCATCGTGCCTCCCCGACCCGGTGCCCATCCCGATGGTACCCGCTAGCGGCGAAGCAGGATCGGCCGGCCGAGCATGTCCTCCCAGACCTGGACGACGCCGCTGGTCGGCGGCGTGCCCGACCCCGGCACGACCAGGAACGCCGCCTTCGGA
>JAGDMV010000083.1 GCA_017860675.1 Chloroflexota bacterium | reverse complement strand
GGCATCGAGGGCTGGGACTGGCTGTGGATCATCCTCGGCCTGTTCGTCGACCTCACCCACTATGCCCAGGCAGCCGCGAACCGCAAGCTGGTGCCGGGCTACTCGACCGCCGCTGCCGCCGTGTCCGGTGGCGGGTCGACGCCTCCGCCGGTTGCACCGGCTCCGGCCGCCCGACCGATGGCCGCCCCGCCGGCCGCTGCGCCTCCCGTGTCAGCCCCGCCGCCGGCCGAGTCACCGGACGCCGTGCCTCCGCCAGGACAGTCGCCCGGGACCGGACCATCCGGGGCGTAGCTGAGGACGCTGCCGCGCTAGCCGGACCCCTCGCCCGAGGAGCCCGCGGTCACGAGGGCCCGGATGGCTCGCTGGCCGGGTCCAGGTCGCCAGCCGCCAGGAGGTGGTCGATCGCGCTCTTGCCCGCCTGAAGCGTCAGCGCCAGGACGGCGGCGGCCCGACCTCAATGCGGCTTCGGGATCCCGCTGAGCTCGCGGTACGCCTTGACCGCCTTGCCGACGGTCGGGTAGAAGGCGTCGCGATCGGCGAGCCAGTCGACGCCGTAGTCGCGGATCTTCTGGCGGACGGCGTCCTTCATCTCGGCGAAGACGAGGTGGATGCCGCGTTCCTCCAGCTCGTCGTCGAGCTCCTCGAGCATGTCGGCGGCGGTCGTGTCGATGTCGGTCATGGGCTCGGCGGCGACGACGATCCAGTGCGGCGGCGGATCGGCCCGGGCGAAGCCGCGGATCTCCTCCCGGAAGGTGCCCGCGTTGGCGAAGATGAGCGGCCCGTCGAAGCGGTAGATGACGAGGCCGGGCAGCTGGATCGCCCCGGGGTACATCCTGATGTCGTGGTACCCGGCCACGCCGGGGACGTCGCCCAGGACCGTCCGGTACGGGTCCCAGGCGCGGCGGAAGACGGCCAGGATCGAGAGGGTCACGGCGACCACGATGCCCGGCAGGACGCCGAGCAGGGCGACGCCGAGGAACGCGGCCATGGCCAGCCCGAACTCGGTCTTGCGCTGCCGCCAGAGCCGGCGGGTGGCGGGGATGTCGGCCAGCGACATCGAGGCGACGATCACGATGGCAGCCAGCGTCGGCTGGGGCAGGTACTGCAGCAGGCCGGGCACGAGCACGAGCATGACCGCGATGACGGCGGCGCCGACCAGCCCGGTGAGCTGCGACTTGGCCCCGGCCCGCTCGGCGACCGCCGTGCGCGACCCGCTGGTGCTCACCGGGAAGCCCTGGAACAGCCCGGCCGCGATGTTGGCCGTGCCGATCCCGACCATCTCCTGGTTGGCGCGAACCTCCTGGCCGGTCCGGGCGGCGAACGCCGACGAGGTGGAGATCGTGTCGGCCAGCGACACGACGGCGATTCCGACCGCGCCGACGGCGAGCAGGGGGAGGTCGCCGAGCTCCGCTCGCGGAATGGTGAACGGCGGCAGGCCGGAGGGCAGCACCCCGACGAGCTTCACCCCTTGCGCGGCCAGGTCGAGAGCGAAGGCCACCACCATGGCGGCGATCACCGCGACCAGGACGCCGGGCACGGCCGGCAGCCAGCGGCCGAGCACGAGCATGAGGACCAGGCTGAAGAACCCGATCCCGATGGCGGCCACCACCGCCTCGCCGGCCGCGACGCCCTGGACGAAGGCGACGGTCTCCTCGATGAGCCCGTCGGCCTCGGTCGAGAACCCGAACAGCTTGGGCAGCTGGCCGACGAGGATCGTCAGGGCCAGCCCGTTCATGTAGCCGATCTGGATCGGCTTCGACAGCAGGTCGGCGATGAACCCGAGGCCTGCCAGCGCACCCAGGAGCATGAGCCCGCCGACCATCAGCGCGAGGACCGATGCGTAGGCGACAGCGAGGGAAGGGTCGCCGTTGGCCGCCGTGAGCGGCAGGATGGTGGCGGCGATCATCGAACCCAGGGCGGAATCGGGACCCAGGACGAGGATCCTGGACGGGCCGAACAGGGCGTAGGCGACGAGGCAGAGGATGGAGGTGTACAGGCCGGTGATGGCCGGCAGCCCGGCCAGCTCCGCGTACGCCATGCCCTGCGGGACGAGCAGGCTCGCGAGCACGAGGCCGGCGACGAGGTCGCGCGACAGCCACTCCCGCTGGTAGGTCCGCGCGGCCCGCAAGCCCGGGATGGTCACGGGATGGCACGCATCGTCAGCGTGGGCAGATGGGCCGGCATGTGCCGCCAGCAGCCCGCTAGTCCCGCCGGCCCGTCCCGAACTGGCGATCGCCGGCGTCGCCCAGCCCGGGCAGGATGTAGCCGCGGTCGTTGAGCGCCCGGTCGAGGGCGGCGCAGTGGATGGTCACGTCCGGGTGCGCGGTGGTGACGGCGGCCACCCCCTCCGGGGCGGCGATGAGGTTGATGAGCTTGATCCTGGTCGCCCCCCAGCGCTTGAGGACGTCGATCGCCGCGGTCGCCGAGCCGCCGGTGGCCAGCATCGGGTCCAGGATGAGGCACAGGTCAACCGTGGCCGAGTCGGGCAGCTTGTTGTAGTACTCGATCGGCCGGAGCGTCCGCTCGTCGCGAAACAGGCCCAGGTGCCAGACCTCGGCCCCGGGCATCAGCTCGAGCATCGCGTCGACCATGCCGAGGCCGGCCCTGAGGATGGGGACGAGGCCGATCCGGTCGGTCAGCTCATGGGCGTCGGCCGTCTCGAGCGGCGTCTGCACCCGGCGCGGTCGAAGGTGCGCGTCGGCCAGCGCCTCGTAGCCGAGCAGCCAGGAGAGCTCGCGGACGACGGCGCGGAAGGTCCGCGGGTCGGTTTGCTCGTCGCGAAGCACGGCCACCTTGTGGAGCACGACCGGGTGGCGCGACACCCTGAAGGACGGCGGGGGGCTGAAAGCTGGGCTGGGCTCGGTCACGGCGCGTTCCTCCGGGACGAGACGACGAGACGCAGCCGCGCGCCGGTGGCGTCGGCCCTCCGATGCTAGCACCGGGCCACATGCCGGCGCGGGCACTGTCTGCCGCAACTCCAGGGCCGCACGTGGGCCGCCACGCTCGCTGCCAGCGCCGGGCCCTTCCCCGGGCCGTACGCTCCAGCGCTCGCCGGCGTGACGCCCTCGACCGCTCGCGACGTGGCGCGCCGGGGTAGATTCTGCTCATGCCCAGTCGAGCCGCGCGCGAAACCCCGGTCGAGCCCGCCGGCCTGTCCGCACGCCCCCCGGTGGCGTCGCGCACCCGGCGAATGCCGCCGGTGCTCGCCCGTGTGGAGCGCAACGGGATCGTCGAGAGCGTCCATCGTGGCCACGTCGTCCAGGCCGATGTTGCCGGTACGCCGATCCGGACCGCCGGCGACCCGGACCTCGTCGTCACCCTCCGCTCGGCCGTCAAGCCCTTCACCCTTGCGGCACTGGTCGAAGCCGGCGGGGTTGAGGCGTTCGCCCTGTCGCCGGCCGAGCTGGCGCTCATGACCGGGTCGCATTCCGGCGAGGACGTCCACGTCCGCACCCTCCAGGCGATCTTCAGGCGGTCGGGCCTGCCGCAGTCGCTCCTCGGCTGCGGCGCCGAGGGGATGCCGCTCGACGCCCTGACCGCGGCGAGGCTGGCACGAGACGGCGAGCGGCCCGGCCCGCTGCGCCACATGTGCTCCGGCCAGCACGCCGCGTTCCTGCTCCTGGCCAAGCTAGCCGGCTGGCAGCCGGCCGATTACTGGCGGCCCGAGCACCCCGTGTCCGGCGCGATCCGGGCGGTTGTGGGTCGCGCCTTCGGCATCGCCCCAGACCGCCTTGTGCTGGCGATCGACGGTTGTGGCATCGACACTTACGCGGTGCCCCTGCGGGCGGTCGCCCGGGCGTTCGCCTTCCTGGCGGACCCTGGCGCGGTCGGCCGCCACGACCCGCGATCGAGCCTCGTCCCGGCGATGATCACCATCCGCGACGCCATGCTTGCCCACCCCGAGATGGTCGGCGGCAGCCGCGACCGGCTCGACACGGCGCTGATGAAGGCGCTGCCGGGGCGGGTCGTGTGCAAGTCGGGCAGCGAGGCGCTGCGCGGGATCGGGCTCGTGCCAGGGCCGCGCCTGGCCGGACCGGCGACCGGGATCGCCTCCAAGATCGAGGACGGTGACGGCCGCGAGCGGGCCGCCCGAGCGGTCGGTGTCGAGGCGCTCCGCCAGGCAGGCGTGATCGACGCGCCGTCGCTCCGGGCGCTCGCCCGCTACCACCGGCCGTCGGAGCGGGATCCGCACGGCCGGCTCACGGCGGAGACGATCGCGGACTTCGAGCTCGCCCCGGTCGGTGAGCTGCTCGGCAGGAGGGAGTAGAGCCATGCCCCGCCCCGCACCTGCCGACCTCTCGTCGGCCGCCATCGAGTACATCCTCGCCGTCCGCTCCGCAGCCTGCGAGGACCGCAGGGTGACCGCCGCCCAGGTGGCCCGTCGCCTCAAGGTGAGCACGCAAGCCGCAAGCGACATGTTCCGGCGGCTCGCCGCCGACGGCCTCGTCCGCCAGGGAGCCGGCCGCGAGCTCCACCTGACCCCGGCCGGGCGAGCCGCGGCCGACGGGATCTATCGCCGCCACGCCCTGGCCGAGTGGCTCGTCGTCTCGATGCTGGGGCTCAGCTGGGCGGACTCGGACGAGGAGGCAATCCGGCTCCAGGCCGTGATCTCGCCCCGGCTGGAGGCGCGGCTCGACGAGCTCCTCGGCCACCCCGAGATCTGCCCCCACGGCAACCCGATCGACGAGGCGGCCGCCCGACGGCGGCCGGCCGGCGTCCCCCTCGCCGACCTCGAGGCGGGCGAGCGGGCGACCGTCTACCGCATCTGCACCGCGGCCAACGAGGACCCGGCCTTCCTCTCCTACCTGGAGGCCCGAGCGCTGCTGCCGGGCTCACACGTGTCCGTGCTGGCCCGCTCCGGATCGCTCGACGCGATCACGGTCGAGGGGCCACGGGGGCGGGCCACCCTCGGCCTTCGCCCGGCCGCCCTCGTCCTGGTTCTCCGCGGTGAGGCCGACCCGTCGCTCTTCCATCGCGTACCCTCGCGCGGCGAGGGGTAGGCCCCGGGGCACCGGTCGCGCCGTGGCGCCCATCCGCGTCCGCATCGCCCCCAGCCCCACCGGGCCGCTCCACATCGGGACGGCCCGCACGGCGCTCTTCAACTTCCTGTTCGCCCGCCACCATGGCGGAACGTTCATCCTGCGCCTGGAGGACACCGACCAGGCGCGCTCGACGGCGGCCTTCGAGAAGGACATCGTCGACAACCTCCACTGGCTCGGGCTCAGCTGGGACGAGGGCCCGGCCGTGGCCGGCGGCGAAGAGCGCGGGTCGTACGGGCCCTACCGCCAGATGGAGCGCCTGGAGCGCTACGCGGAGGCGGCCGAGCAGCTGCTGCGCGAGGACCGGGCCTACCCCTGCTACTGCACGCCGGACGAGCTGGAGGCCGAGCGGAGGCGGCAGGAGGCGACGGGCCAGTCGCCCAGCTACTCGGGCCGTTGCGCCCGGCTGACGGCCGTCGAGCGGCGCACCCGCGAGGCGGAGGGCCTGCGACCGGCGATCCGCTTCCGGATCGGGCCGGGAACGGTCGCCTTCGACGACGCGGTGCGTGGCCGGGTGGAGATCGACACGGCCGTACTCGGCGGCGACCTGGTCATCGTCCGGGCCGACGGCACGCCGCTCTATCACTTCACGGTGGTCGTGGACGACGCGGCCATGGCGGTCAGCGACGTGATCCGGGGCGAGGATCACCTGTCGAACACGCCCAAGCACATCCTCCTCTTCCGCGCCCTGGGGCACCCGGAGCCGCGGTTCGCCCACCTGCCGCTCATCCTCAACCCCGACCGCTCCAAGATGAGCAAGCGCAAGAGCCAGACCGCCATCGACGACTACGTGGCCGAGGGGTACGTCCGCGAGGCGCTGGTCAACTTCCTGGCCCTGCTCGGCTGGTCGACCGGCACGGAGGACGAGATCCTGTCGCTCGACGAGCTGATCGAGCGGTTCGACCTCGGCGCGGTCCAGAAGGGCGGCGCCGTGTTCGACCGGCAGAGGCTCGAGTGGCTCAACGGCCAGTGGATCCGCCGGCTCGAGGACGACGACCTGGTAGAGCGGCTGCTGCCCTTCCTCGAAGCCGACGCGGTGGCCGGCCGGATCGACCGGGTCCCGGCAGCGGCCGAGGTGGAGGCGATCCTGCCGCTCGTCCGCGAGCGCCTGCCGGTGCTGGGCTCGATCGGAGACGTCGCCGGCTTCTTCTTCTGCGAAGAGGTCGGCCTGGACCCGTCGGTCCTCATCCCGAAGCGCTGGGACCGGGCCACGACCCACGATGGCCTGCAGGCAGCCCGGGCAACCGTCGAGGCCGCCGGCGCCAGCGGGTTCGAGGCCGAGCGCCTGGAGGCCGGCCTGCGGGCCCTCGCCGAGGAGCGCGGCTGGAAGGCGGGCGACCTGTTCATGGCCATCCGGGTCGCCCTCACCGGGAAGACCGCGACACCGCCGCTGTTCGAGTCGATGGTCGCCCTCGGCCGCGAGCAGACGCTGGAGCGCCTGGCGCGGGCGATCGACACTCTCGAGGAAGCCTGACCGGTGGGCTTTGCTCGTCTGCCGGCCGGTATCGTCTTCCTCGACGACCCTTCCGGGCTCCGGGCGGAGCAGCTGGAGGGGTTCTGGGTCGGCTGGCCCGAGCCGCCAACGCCGGCCGTCCACCTCCGTCACCTGCGGGGCAGCGACGTCGCGATCGTGGCCCTCGATCCGGCGAGCGGCCGGGTCGTCGGGTTCGTGACGGCGATCACCGACGGCGTGCTGGCGGCCTTCGTCCCGACCCTCGAGGTGCTGCCAGCGTGGCAGGGGCAGGGCATCGGGACCGAGCTGGTCCGGCGTCTCCTGGCGCGTCTTGCAGACCTCTACAGCATCGACCTCGTCTGCGACGAGGACCTCATGCCTTTCTACGAGCGGCACGGCCTGTGGCGACTGCCGGCGGCTGCCGGGAGCCGCGAACCGGCCGCGATCCGGGCGGCGAACGCGGCCGAGCCTTAGCGCCGGGAGCCGGTGCCCGGCTCTCAGCCCGCGCGCCGCGACTCCGTCGCTCGCCGACCTCAGAAGAGGTGAAGGGCGTCGAGCACGACCCAGACGAGGGCCCCGACGAGCATCGTGATCGGGATGGTCACGATCCAGGCTAGGGCGATGCTCCGGGCCACGCCCCAACGCACGGCGCGGAGGCCCCGAGTGGAGCCGACGCCCATGATCGCGCTCGAGATGACGTGGGTGGTCGAGACCGGCATGCCGAAGTGGGCGGTGCCGAGGAGGACCGTGGCGGCCGTTGTCTGGGCGGCGAAGCCGTGGATCGGCTCCAGCTCCACGACGCGGTGACCCATCGTCCGCATGATCCGCCAGCCGCCGACTGCGGTCCCGAGGGAGATCGCCGTCGCACACACCACGATCACCCACGAAGGCACGTCCACGGTCGGGATCACCCCGGCCGAGAACAGGGCCAGGGTGATGATGCCCATCGTCTTCTGGGCGTCGTTGGAGCCGTGGCTGAAGGCCAGGAAGCCGGCCGAGATCAGCTGGAGGCGGCGGAACTGACGCGCCAGCGCCCGACGCCCGGCCCCGCGGAAGAGCCAGAAGAGGGCCACCATCAGGACGAAGGCGAGGACGAAGCCGAGCAGCGGCGAGGTCACCAGCGGCACCAGGACCTTGTTCCAGATGCCCTCGGGGTTCAGGGCATCAGGCCCGGCCGCGACGATCGTCGCCCCGAGCAACGCCCCGATCAGGGCGTGGCTGGACGAGCTGGGGATGCCCCAGCGCCAGGTGACCAGGTTCCAGGTGATGGCGCCGATGAGGGCCGCCGCGACCACCGCCTGGGTCGTCGTGGCGGGATCAACCAGCCCCGCTCCGATCGTGGTCGCAACGGCCGTGCCGGCGAAGGCGCCGACGAAGTTGAAGATCGCCGCCATCGCCACGGCGTGTGCCGGCCGGAGGGCGCGGGTGGCGACCGAGGTGGCGATCGCGTTGGCCGTGTCGTGGAAGCCGTTGACGTAGTCGAAGATGACGGCCAGGGCGATGACGGCGACGAGCGGGATCGTGACGCCTTCGAGCACAGGTTTGTGGGACTCCGGGGGCCGCGGCCGCGGGCGGGCTGACTACGCCTGCGCGCGTGCCGTGCGCGGCCTCGTCAGTCGTTCTTGGCGACGATGCGCTCGATCACCTCGGCCGCGTCCTCGGCCGCGTCGATCGTGTCCTCGAGCTCGGTGTAGAGGTCGCGCCACATGATCACGTGGAGCGGATCGCCGCGATCGTGGAAGAGCCGCCCAATCGCGGCCCGCGAGAGCCCGTCGGCCTCGTGCTCGAGCTCGTGGACCTCGTGGAGATGGGGCGCGATCCCGCTGAAGCCGTCGAGCTTCCTGAGCGCCTCGAGCAGCTGGTTGGCCTGGGCGGTGATGATCGCCGCCATGCGGCGGGCCTCGTCCGTCGGTCGCTCGACCCCGTAGATGACGAAGGTCTCGGCCACCTCCTGGATGCCGTCGAGGACGTCGTCGAGACGGGCCGTCAGCTCGTGGATGTCCTCGCGGTCGAAAGGCGTGATGAACGACCGCTCCAGGCGCTTGTTGATCTCCACGTCGAGCTCGTCGCCGAGGTGCTCGAGGGCCTGGATCTCGGCCACCCGCTCTTCGAGGCGGTCGTAGGTGGTGATCATCGCGTCGAGCTTGCGGGCGGCCTCGAGGAGGTTCTCGCCATCCTTGACGAAGATGTCGTAGAAGGCCTCGTCGCGGGGGATCAGGCGGGGCATCGGTCGACTCCGTTCAGAAGAGGTTCAGCATATCCAGGACGAACCAGACGGCGGCCCCCACGAGCATGGTGACCGGGATTGTCACGATCCAGGCCATGACGATCGTGCGGGCGACGCCCCACTTGACGCCGCGGGCGCCCTTGCTGGAGCCGACGCCCATGATCGCGCTCGAGATGACGTGGGTCGTCGAGACCGGCATCCCGAAGCTGGCGGTGCCGAGCAGGACGGTGGCGGCCGTCGTCTCGGCGGCGAAGCCGTGGATCGGCTCGAGCTCGACGACCCGGTGGCCCATCGTCTTCATGATCCGCCAGCCGCCGACGGCGGTGCCGAGCGAGATCGCCGAGGCCGAGATCACGATCACCTCCCACGGCACTTCGACGGTCGGGATCACCCCGGCCGAGAAGAGGGCGAGGGTGATGATGCCCATCGTCTTCTGGGCGTCGTTCGAGCCGTGGCTGAAGGCCATGTAGCCGGCCGAGAGCAGCTGGAGGCGGCGGAAGCGGCTGGCGAGCGTCCGCCGCGCCGCTCGCCGGAAGATCCAGTAGAGGGCGACCATCAGGCCGAAGGCGAGGACGAAGCC
>JAGDMV010000226.1 GCA_017860675.1 Chloroflexota bacterium | reverse complement strand
ACGATCTTGCGGCCGGTCAGGCCGGCGTCGCCCATCGGCCCGCCGATGACGAAGCGGCCGGTCGGGTTGACGTGCATCTCGGGATCGGCCGTGCGGAGCTCCGAGGGGATCGTCGGCAGGACCACCGTCTCGACGACGTCGCTGCGCAGCCGGGCCATGTCGACATCGGGATCGTGCTGGGCCCCGACGACCACCGTCCGCACCGCGACGGGTCGGCCGTGGTCGTACTCGACGGTGACCTGGGTCTTGCCGTCGGGCCGCAGGTAGGGCAGCTGGCCGCTCTTGCGGACCTCGGCCAGGCGGCGGGCCATGCGGTGGGCCAGGGCGATGGGCAGCGGCATCAGCTCGGGCGTCTCGCGGCAGGCGAAGCCGAACATCATCCCCTGGTCGCCGGCGCCCAGCTCGTGCTCGCCCCGGGTGCCCGTCCCGTTCTCCGGCCGGTCCACGCCGCGGGCGATGTCGGGCGACTGCTCCTTGATGCTGATGAGCGTGCCGCAGGTGAGGTAGTCGAAGCCGTACTCGGCCCGCGTGTAGCCGATGTCGCGGACGGTGTCGCGGACGACCATCTGCATGTCGATGTAGGTCGAGGTCGTGATCTCGCCGAGCACGACGACGAGGCCGGTCGTGGTGGCCGTCTCGCAGGCAACCCGTGCGTCGGGGTCGACGGCGATGATCGCGTCCAGGATCGCGTCGGAGACCTGGTCGCACATCTTGTCGGGATGGCCCTCGGTCACCGACTCGGAGGTGAAGAGGTAGCTGGCGGCGTCGACGATGCTGGTCATTGGGCTCCCCTGCAGTCGGCGCGAGCGTAGCACGCGGACCAGGAGTCTCCGGCCTGCTCGCGAGCCGGCGAATGGGCGGTGCGCTCGCGACCGGCCCTCAGCCGCAGCGGCGCGGCTTCGCCTTCGGATGGGCGGCGGCGTGCGACGAGGCGACGACCTCCTGGAACCGGGCGACGACCATCACCTTGGGGCCGGAGGCATACTGGTTCTCCGAGGTCTGCAGGACGAGCGACTCGGCCGGCAGGTCGAAGGCCCAGTTGAGCGAGCGCTGGTGTCGCCGGACGCGCGTGATCACGTACTCGTAGCGGAGGTCATCTGCAGTCCAGACGTAGACGCTGTCGCCCAGCATCGCCTTGCCGTTCTGCTTCCAGGACGTGACGAGGATCGGCAGGAACATGCCCCGCTGGGCGTGGGCGTAGAGGTAGGTCGTCCCGCCGCCGCCCGGCCAGTCGAAGTTGGGCAGGAACGCGGCCACGTCGCATAGCGGCCAGCGCTCGTGCTTCGCCGGGACGACGACCGGCAGGTTGATGCGCAGGCTGGGGATCGCCACCCGGGTGGGGCGGGCCCGGCCAGCGGTCGTGCCGCGCGCCACGTCGAGGGGCAGGCGCAGCAGCGGGTAGGCGGTGCCGGCGCCTCCCGAGGTCCACCAGGGCGCCGGCGTCGCCGCCAGGGCAGTCCCCGGCGACGCGGTGGGGGCGACCGTGGCGGTGGAAGAGGGCGAGGCGATCGGGCCAGTCGCGCCGCTGGGAGGCACAGCCGTCGCCGGGGCAGTCGCGGAGCGAGTCGGGGTCGGCCCGGACGCGCCCAGGTCGCAGCCGGCGATGATGACCGCGATCACGGCCACGACCGCGACGATCCGGCGGGCAATCACGGCGCGCTCGCGCCGCCTCCGTCGGGCTGCCCTTCGCGTGCCCCCGCCGCGGACGTGCCCTGCCGGCCGGCCAGCTCGAGCGGCGGCAGATCGTCGGCCGGGCGGAAGCCGAAGACTAGGCCGAGGAAGGCAAGCTCGGCCTCGGTCGCGGCGACGATCGCCGCCTCGCCCCGGAAGCCGTGGCCCTCCCCCTCGAAGTAGCGCGCCGCGACGGGGACGCCGCGCGCTCGCAGGGCTGCCTCCATCGTCTCGGCCTGGGCCGGCGGGACGACCCGGTCGTCGAGACCCTGGAGGAGCAGCACCGGCACGTCGATGCCGTCGATCGCGTTGACCGGCGAGCGCTCGCGGTAGACCGCCTCGGCCTCCGGCCACGGTCCCACCAGCCCGTCGAGGTAGCGCGACTCGAACTTGTGCGTGTCGCGGGCCAGCGCCCCCAGGTCGCCGACGCCGAAGTGGCTGATCCCGGCGGCGAACGCACCCGGGGCGGCGGTCAGGACGCGCAAGGCGGTGTAGCCCCCGGCGCTGCCGCCGGCGATCGCCATCCGCCGCGGGTCGGCCAGACCGGACGCGGCGGCGAAGAGCGCCGCGGCCACGGCGTCCTCCTTGTCGACGATGCCCCACGACCCGCGCAGCAGGTCGCGGTAGGCGCGCCCGTAGCCGGTGGAGCCGCGGTAGTCGACGTCGAGGACGGCGATTCCGCGCGAGGTCAGGTACTGGATCGGCAGCGACAGGCCGCTCGACGCGTTCGCCGTCGGCCCGCCGTGGATCTCGACGTAGAGCGGGGGCAGCTCGCCGGGCGGGGCGACCCAGCCGGGGTTCGTCGGCGGGTAGTAGAGCGCGTGGCCGACCGGCCCGCCCACGGTCGGGAACGTCATCGAGCGGGGCACGGACACGAGGGCCGGGTCGAGCTCGAGGTCAACGGCCCGGCGGACCTCGCGACACGAGCCGGTGGTCGGGTCGCAGACGGCCACGGCCGTCGGCCGGTCGGGCGCGCCGGCAACGAAGGCGAGCCGATCGCCCCCGAGCGGCCAGAGCCCCTCGATCTCCGTGTAGGGGATGGGCACGGGGTCGAGGCGTCCGTCGGCGCCCACGCGGACCAGCAGGTCGCGGCCCTCGCGCCGGCAGGCGGCGAGGAGCGTCCCGTCGGCCAGGAAGGCGACGTTCGAGCGGGCCAGCACCCAGGCCGGGTCGGCGAACTCGGCCTCGGCCGGCGACAGCGGCTCCGACGCCTCGTCGGCGCCGCTCCAGCGGTACAGGTTCCACCAGCCGGTCCAGTCGGCGGTGAACACGAGCGACCCGTCGGGCGCCCAGCAGGGGCCGGCCACCGCCACGTCCGGGCCGCCGGCGACCCG
>JAGDMV010000082.1 GCA_017860675.1 Chloroflexota bacterium | reverse complement strand
GTCGCGTCCGGGCGCTGGTGGAGGAGCGGGGTCTCCGGGCCAGCAGCCCGCTCGCGCTCGGTCAGGACCGTCCACCGGGCACCCGGGGCGGGCTCGGCACGGTGGGTGGAGCGGCTGCCCGGCCGGCCGTTCGCCCGGCGGATGTTCCGCGGGCGCGCGGCGCACCACCGGTCGTGCCCCCGCCGGACGGCCGCCGCCAGCGGCCACCCCGCTCGACGCTCGGCCTCCTGCTGGGACGCGACGGGCCCGGCGCGCTGGGCACGATCCTGGCCGGGGGCCCGGCGCGCTGGGCACGATCCTGGCCGGGTTGGGCGAGGGGGCCGTGGTCGACACCCGGGTCCTGCTGGCGCATCGCCTCGGGGCCGACGAGCGCCGCTGGCCGCCGGACGAGGACCGCTTTGCCTCGGACCTGCTGCTGCCCGACCGGGTCGGCCACCCCTGGCTGCGGGCCCTCACGGCGGCCGCTCTCGAGGCGCCGATCCCGGTGCTGCTCGGCGGCCACACCCTGGTGGGCCCGGCCCTTCGGCTGCTGGCGCGGACGGCCCGCCCGTGACCTCGCCCGTCGTCGACGTCATCCGGGCCGAGATGGGCCGGTCCGGCGCCATCACCTTCGCCCGCTACATGGAGCTGGCGCTGGCCCACCCGGTCCACGGCTACTACGCCGGCGGGCCGGCCCGGACGACGCGGGCCGGCGACTTCCTGACCGCCCCCGAGCTCCACCCGCTCTTCGGCGCGGCCCTCGCCTCCCAGGTCGAGGAGGCCTGGGCGCGGCTTGGCCGGCCCGATCCATTCGTCCTGCGCGAGGATGGCGCGGGATCGGGCACGCTCGGGCTGGCGATCGCCGAGGCCCTGGCGGCGGGCCGCGCCGGGGGCGCTGCGGATCGCTCCGGGATCGCTGCGGCCGTCCGCTACCTGCCGCGCGAGCTGAGCCGGGAGCGGCTCGCGGAGTGCGCCGAGCGGTTCGCCGCCGCCGGCCTTGCCGGGTCGCTGGTCGCCTCGGCCGGAGGCGAGGCGCCGGATCCTGTCACGCCGTTCACCGGGGTCGTCCTGGCGAACGAGTACCTGGATGCGCTCCCGATCCACCTCGTCGAGCGACGTGACGGCGCGCTGCGAGAGGTCTTCGTCGCCATCGACCCCAACGGGGCGTTCATCGAGCGGCTGGGGGATCCATCGACGCCGGAGCTCGCCGCCCGCCTGGAGGACCGCGGCGTGGACCTGGCGGAGGGGCAGCGGGCCGAGATCTGCCTCGCCCTGGCGCCCTGGGCGGACTCGGTGGCGGCCGACCTCGGTCGCGGCCTCGTGCTGGCCATCGACTACGGGCGGGAGGCGGCCGACCTGTACGACCGGCGGCGGATGGCGGGCACGCTGATGACCTACCGCGGCCACGCCGCCGATCCCTCGCCTGAAGCGCCGTACTGCGACGTCGGCGAGCGTGACATCACGGCGCACGTGGACCTGACCACGGTCCGGGCGCTGCTGGCCGCCCGTGGCTTCGCCCACCTGGGCACGACCAGCCAGGCCGAGCTCCTGGTCGGCTGCGGCCTGCAGGACCTGCTCGAGCGCGAGCGGGGCCGGGTGCGCGACCTGCAGGCGGCGTTCGAGTTGCGGGCCGCGGCGCAGCGCCTGCTCGACCCCCAGCGCCTGGGGGGCTTTGCGGCGCTGCTGGCCGGCCGGGGCATCGACCCGGAGCCGCCGCTGCGGGGCCTGTCGTTCCGGCTGGAGCGCCCGGGGGATCCACGGATCCCGCGCCGGCACATCGCCGATGGCCCCGTTGAGTAGGTGTCCACCCCCCTTCCCCCGGATAGGCCTGGTGGGAGTACGCGAGGAGAACTCCCGGCAGCAGAGGGGCCTTGTGGCCGTTGGCGGCCCACATCTGAGCGTGGAGCACGCTCGCTGAGGCGCGGTCGAGTCCCCGGACGGGCCACCGGCCTCGTTTCGGAAGCCTCCTGGGCATGAACGGGAGGGGATCACCCCCGGATCGGTCGGCGCGATTCTGGGAGGCTTGGACGGAAGATCGGGCCGCACACGACTCGCATCGAGTTCACCCGGGCGGCCTGCGGGGCCGTCAGGCACCACCGTCCCGCGACCCAATCCACGCTCCCGGGAGAGGCGCGCGGCCAGCCGGCCCTGCTACCATGGCCCGGCGACCGGGCCCCTCGCCCGACCGCATGCACAGCCCTCGGGCCCAGCCTCGCGCCGATCGACCCAGGCCGCTCCGGCGCGCCGCTCGAGATGAGGTGCGATGGAAGGCATCTGGTACGTCGTCGGGTTCATCGTCGCCGGGATCTCCTTCATCTTCCTGGTGATCGCCCTGTCGTGGCTGATCTCTCACCGGACGAAGGGCAGCCGGGCAAAAGGCCTGCCGTACGAGAGCGGGATCGACACGTACGGGGACACGCACGGGCGGTTCGGCGTGTCGTACTACATGTACGCCCTGCTCTTCGTGGCCTTCGACATCGAGGTCGTCTTCATCTTCCTCTGGGCGATCGTCTTCCGCGACCTGCTCATGGGCGGGATCGTGTCGATGGGCATCTTCATCGCGATCCTGATGCTCGGCCTGGCGTACGCCTGGCGGAAGGGTGTGCTCACGTGGCGCTGAGTCCCGACGGCGGCGTGCCCGGCGCGGGCGTGCCCGCGAGCGGCGAAGCGGTGCCGGGGAGCGGAGAGGCCGCGCCCGCTCCCGGCGAAGGAGCGGCCGCGACGGACGCCCGGCCCGACGACGCGACCCAGGCCATCGTCGTGCCCAACACCCTGTGGACGCCGGCAGACCCCGGCGCGTACGGCGGCACCCCTCTCGACGAGGCACCCGAGCTCTTCATGCGCCGGGTCGAGGCCGAGGGGATCGGGCGCCGCGACGACGCCCGCTGGGGCGCCCTCGACGTCGTCCCGACGACCGCCGACCTGGTCCTCGACCTGATCCGCGCCAACAGCCTCTGGCCGCTCCTGTCGGGCCTCGCCTGCTGCGCCATCGAGATGATGTCGACCGCGACGTCGCGCAACGACATCGACCGCTGGGGCCACTTCCCGTTCCGCGCCAGCCCGCGCCAGGCCGACGTGCTGATCGTGGCCGGCACGCTCACGACCAAGATGACCGGCCCCCTCGTCCGCCTCTGGGAGGAGATGCCCGAGCCCAAGTGGTGCGTGGCCATGGGCGACTGCACCTGCTCCGGCGGCCGCTACAAGCGCAGCTACGCCACGGTCCAGGGCATCGACCGGGTGCTGCCGGTCGACGTCTACGTGCCCGGCTGCCCGCCCCGCCCGGAGGGGCTCCTCTACGCCATGATGAAGCTCCAGCAGCTCATCAAGGACCGGCGCGGGCACTGGCGCGAGCGGTCGATCGGCCCGACCGTGCCGGCGGGGGTGTAGCGGTGGACGCGGCGCTGCGCGCCCGCCTCGAGACGCGCTTCGGCGAGCTGCTCACCGGGCCCGTCCGGCAGCGCCACGACGAGACCGAGATGCGGATCGGCCCGGGCAGCGTCCCCGAGGTGCTGCGGACCTTGCACGACGAGCCCGGCCTGCGCTTCACGCTGCTGGCCGACCTGTGCGGCGTAGACACGGGCACCGACCTGCAGGTCGTCTACCACCTCTGGAGCGAGACGACGAACGACTGGCTCCGGGTCGTGGCCGATGGGCTCCCCCGCGAGGCGCCGCGCGTGCCCTCGGCCACCTTCCTCTGGAAGGGCGCCGAGTGGCTGGAGCGCGAGGCGTGGGACATGTTCGGAATCGTCTTCGAGGGCAACCGCGACCTGCGCCGGATCCTCATGCCCGACGACTACGACAGCTTCCCGCTGCGCAAGGACTTCCATCTGCCCGACGACGCCTCCCGCTCCCCGGGCGGCGGTGTCCGGCCGATGGAACGGGCGAACCCCCCCGCCGACGCCACCGCCGACACCGTCCGCCGGCGGTCACCCGCGGGCTGAGCCGATGACGAGCCCGACCCGGCCCTCCCTCGACGACCCGGCGCTCGCCATCCCGGTCGATCGGGCCGGCGTCTTCGAGCCAATCCCGATGGCGCGGACGGAGCGCCAGCAGGAGTTCTACAGCCTGCGCGACGGCGAGATGCTGATCAACCTCGGGCCGCAGCACCCCTCCACCCACGGCGTCCTGCGGATCGTCCTCAAGATCAGCGGCGAGCAGGTCGTCGACCTCGACCCGGTCATCGGCTACCTCCACCGCGGCGTCGAGAAGCTGTGCGAGAACGCCGACTACCACCAGGCGATCTGCTACACCGACCCGCTCGAATACCTGGCCTCGCTCTTCTGCGAGTGGTCGCCGGTCATGGCCTTCGAGAAGCTGCTCGACGTCCAGGTACCGCGCCGGGCCGAGTACATCCGGGTCCTCGCCGGCGAGCTGAACCGGGTCGCCAGCCACACCCTCTACGTCGGCTTCTTCGCCCTCGACCTCGGCGGCATCACCCCGGTCCTGTGGAGCTACCTCGAGCGGGACGAGATCGTGGAGATTCTGGCCGCCCTGACCGGCGCCAAGCTGCTCTTCAACTACTTCCGCATCGGCGGCGTCAACGGCGACCTGAACCACGAGTTCATGAGCCGCCTCGGCGACTGGATGAGCCATGCCTCGCGCCAGGTCGAGGCTGGCACGGCCCTGCTGAACGAGAACGAGATCCTAGTCCGGCGCGCCCGCGGAATCGGCACGCTCGACCGCGACACGGCCATGCGGATGGCCGTCACGGGCCCGAACCTGCGGGCCAGCGGCGTCCCCTGGGACATCCGCCGCGCCCACCCCTACAGCGTCTACCCGGAGCTCGAGTTCGACGTCCCGACCCGCTCCGAGGGCGACTGCCTTGCCCGTTACCTGCTGCGGGTGGACGAGATCAAGCAGAGCCTGCGGATCATCGACCAGTGCCTCCACCAGATGCCGGACGGCCCGATAATGGCCAAGCTGCCCCGCCTGGTCCGGCCGCGGCCCGGTCGAGCGTGGGCCGCCATCGAGGGGCCGCGCGGGCTGTACGGCACATACGCCATCAGCGACGGTACCGACCAGCCGTTCCGGATGCGCATCCACGACCCGAGCTTCGTCCACCTCCAGCTGTTGAGCCTGCTGGTGCCGGGCAACCTCATCGCCGACACGATGGCCATCAATGCCTCGCTCGACCCCGTCATGGGAGGGGTCGACCGGTGACGGGCGTGGGGTAGCGCCGTGACCGCCGTCACCCGCCGCCCGACGCTCCCTGCCAGGGCGCTCCTGGCCGGCGTCCTGCTGCTTCTCGTGGGCGGGCTCGTGATCACCCTGGCGGCGGTCCTGCTCCTGCCACCGCTGGTCGACTTCCTGGCGGCCAACACGCCGCTCGTCCGCTTCGCCGTCGCCGCCCTGGTGCTGCTCCTCATCACCATCCCGGTGGCCTTCATCGTCATCTACATGGAGCTGAAGGTCATCGCCCGGATGAACCTGCGCGTCGGGCCGGACCGGGTCGGCCCGTTCGGGGCAGCCCAGAGCGTCGTCCATGGCCTCAAGGTCCTGGCCAAGGAGGACTTCACCCCGTTCGGGGTGGACGTCGCCGTCTACACGCTGGCGCCGGTGGCGGTCTTCCTGACGACCCTGATGACCATCCTCGTCGTACCCTTCGCTCCCGGGCTGTACGGCCAGGACTTCAACATCGGCCTGCTCTACGTCTTCGCCATCGGCGGCCTGAACGTGGTCGGCCTGATGATGGCCGGCTGGGGGAGCTTCAACAAGTACTCGCTGCTGGGCGCCCTCCGCGCCGCCGCCCAGGCCATCAGCTACGAGATCCCGCTCGCCCTGGCGGTGGTGGGCGTGATCATCCTGGCCGGGACCATGAGCCTGAACTCGATCGTCGAGCAGCAGGCCGGGACCGTCTTCGACTGGAACCTCTGGCGGCAGCCCCTCGGCCTGGTCATCTTCTTCATCGCCGCCATCGCCGAGGCGAACCGGACCCCGCTCGACATGACCGAGGCCGACCAGGAGCTGGTGGCCGGCTTCGCCACCGAGTACTCGGGGATGCGCTTCGGCTTCTTCTTCTTCGCCGAGTACGTCAACGTGTTCGTCGTCTCGTGCCTGGTCACCGTCCTGTTCTTCGGCGGCTGGAACGCGCCGTTCGACTGGCCATTCCCAGTCGCGATCGACCTCGACCCGGCTGGCTATGAGGCCTGGCTGGCCTTCCTGCTCGTGGCCGGCCCCATCGTGGGCACCGTCGCCCTGGCCGCCCTCCTCCGGTTCTTCGTCGACTGGATGCGCTGGCCGGGGGCGCTGCTCATCGCCTTCCTCCTGGTCAACCTGCTGGCGGTGGGAGCCCTTGTCGGCCTGGCCTTCGTGACCTTCGACTGGGTCGTCGGCCTGACCTGGATGATGGTCAAGTCATTCGCCTTCGTGTTCACCTTCGTCTGGCTGCGCGCGACCCTGCCCCGGGTGCGCGTCGACCAGCTGATGGGCGTCGCCTGGAAGTGGCTTCTGCCGGCCGCCCTGGTCAACATCTTCGTCACGGCCGCGGCGGTTGTGCTGGTGTGGGGTTGAGGGGCCGGCGGTGAGCGGTCTACCCGGGCTCGGCATCCTCAAGGGGATGGCCTTCACCCTGCGGCGCTTCTTCCAGCCCGCCGGCACGATCCGCTACCCCGAGGTCACGGCGGACATCTCGCCCCACAACCGGGGCCGCCTCCAGCTGCTCTACGACGAGCACGGCACGCTCAAGTGCGAGACCTGCTTCCAGTGCGCCCAGGCCTGCCCGATCGAGTGCATCGAAATGGGCGGTGTCGACACCCGCCGGAAGTACGCCGTCTACTGGGGAGCGGCGGAGACGTACGCCGAGCGGCGCGAGGAGTCCGCCCTGCGGCGCTCCGGTGTCGAGGTGCCCGACGACCCGTCGCGCCACTGGGCGCAGGTGGACCTTGGGCCGGTCCGGCGGATCCTGGAGCAGCACGACTACGACCCGCACGCCCTCCTGTCGATGCTCGAGGCAACCCAGGCTGCCTACGGCCACCTCCCCGTGGCCGCCCTGCGCGAGATCAGCTCGGTCACGGGAGCGTGGTACGCGCTGGTCTACGGGACGGCCAGCTCGTACCGCCACTTCCGCTTCGAGCAGCCGGCACGGGCCGTCGCCGTCTGCCGCTGCCCGGCCTGCCTGGTCGCAGGCGGCGGCCGCCTGGCCGAGGCCCTGGGAGCCGGCCTCGGGGCGGAGCTCGGCCGGATCGGCCCGACCGGGATCGGCTTCGAGTGGCTGGCGACCCATCCCGACGGCGCCGCTTCGCCGGTCGTCGCCCTCGACGGCGAGGTCCAGCCCGAGGTGGACCCGGTCAACGCGGGCGACTGGGCTCGCGCCCTGGCCGGGACCCATCCCGCCAGCCGGACGGTGCACTAGCTGATGGCCGCGATCCTGCCGACCCCGGTTGCCTGGCCCCGGATCCTCCTCCCGGCCGACGGCCCGGCCGATCCGCTCGACCTCGAGGCGGCCGTGGCCGGCGGAGCGTTCGCCGGCCTGCAGCGCGCGGTCCGCGAGCTCGGGCCGACCGGCACGACCGCCACGATCGCGGCCTCCGGCCTCCGCGGGCGGGGCGGCGCGGGGTACCCCACGGCCGAGAAGTGGCGGGCCGTGGCCGCCCAGCAGGATCGGACCCGCTTCGTGGTCGTCAACGCCGTCGACGGCGACGCCGGGGTGGCGGCCGCCCGGGAGCTCCTCGCTCGCCGGCCGTACGCCATCCTCGAGGGGGCGGCCATCACCGCCCTGGCGACCGGGGCGACTTCCATCATCATCGCCGTCCGGGCCGAGGACTACAGCGGGCGGACGGCGCTCGAGGCGGCGCTGACGGCGGCCGCCGAAGCCGGCTACCTGGGCGACGGGACGCTGGGCGTGGGAACCTCGCTCTCTTTCGAGGTCCGCCCGGTCCGCGGCGGCCTCCTGCTGGGCGAGGAGACGGTCCTCCTCAACGTCCTGGCCAACCGCCGGGCCCAGGCCGAGCAGCGGCCACCCTTCCCCTCGGAGCGCGGCCTGGGTGGTCACCCGACGGCCATCAACAACGTCGCCACGATCGTCGCCGTGCCCTGGATCCTGGCCCACGGCGCCGACGCCTTCGCCGCCATCGGCGATTCTGAGGCTCCCGGAACGGTGCTCGTCCAGCTGGCGGGATCGGCGGTCTCGCCGGGCATCGCCGAGGTCCCGACCGGCACCCCGCTGGCGGCGATCGTCGAGCTGGCCGGGGGCGTGCCGGCCGGCCGCTCGCTGCGCGCGCTGCTGGTGGGCGGCCCGTCTGGCGGTCTTCTGCCGCCGGAGCTCGCCTCGACCCCGTACTCGTTCGGCCCGCTCCGTGCGGCCGGCGCCCATCCAGGCTCGGGCTCGCTGGTCCTCGTGAACGAGACCGCCTGCCCGCTCGACCTGGCCCGCCTCCTGGTTCGCTACTGCGCCGACGAGGCGTGCGGCAAGTCCATCCCCTGCCGGATCGGCACGCGGCGCATGGCCGAGATCGCCGAGCGGCTGGCGACCGGGCGGGCCAGGCCCTCCGACC
>JAGDMV010000081.1 GCA_017860675.1 Chloroflexota bacterium | reverse complement strand
TCTACGTCGAGGAGGTCGAGGCGGGGTCGCGACCGATCGAAGGCGTCGGGACCGCGGTCGCCGCGTTCGTCGGCCTCGCCCAGCGCGGGCCCGCCAACACGCCCACGCTGGTCACGAACTGGAGCCAGTTCGTGGCAGCTTTCGGCGACTTCATGGAGGGCTCGTACCTCGCCCACAGCGTCTACGGTTACTTCCTGAACGGCGGCGGCGCCGCCTACATCGTTCGCATCGGCGCCGACGGGGCGGCCGCACCGACGGCCCGCCTGGAGCTGCCGAGCACGACCGACAAGTCGACCCCCGCCTTCCGCGTCCTCGCCCTCGAGTCCGGGGCGGCCGGGGACGAGATCGGGGTCGAGATCGCCGAGCCGTCCGAGCCCGCCGAGGGTGTCTTCAAGCTCGTCGTCACCAGGGGCGGCAAGGAAGAGGAAGTCTTCGACAACGTCACCGTCAAGAAGGGCAAGCAGAACGTCTTCACGGCGGTCAAGGCATCGAAGCTGATCCGCCTCGAGGAGGTCGCCAAGGGCGAGCTCGCCCCCTCCCCGGGCAGGATGGCGCTGACCGGCGGGACCGTGGCCGGCGCCGTGCGCGTGACCCCGGACGAGTACGTCGGCAACCCGGCCGATCGCACCGGCTTCGGTGGCCTGGAGGCGGTCGACGAGGTGACCATGGTCGCGGCACCTGACCTGATGGCCCTCTACCAGCGAGGCGTCATCGACCTGGAGGCCGTCAAGGCGATCCAGCTGGCGATGATCGCCCACTGCGAGCTGATGGGCGACCGGGTCGCGATCCTCGACGCCCCGCCCGACTACAACGCCCAGCAGATCAAGGAGTGGCGGGTCGACAAGGCCGGCTACGACTCGAAGTACGCGACGCTCTACTGGCCGTGGATCAAGGTCTTCGACCCGATCGCCGGCCAGGCCGTGTTCGTGCCCCCGTCCGGCCATCTCGCCGGCATCTGGGCCCGCAGCGACGGCGAGCGCGGCGTCCACAAGGCGCCGGCGAACGAGGTCATCCGCGGGGCGATCTCGCTCGAGCTCCAGCTGACCAAGGGGGAGCACGACCAGCTCAACCCGGCCGGCATCAACTGCATCCGCACCTTCCCCGGCCGCGGCATCCGCGTCTGGGGTGCCCGGACGCTCTCGTCCGACCCGGCCTGGCGCTACCTCAACGTCCGCCGGCTGTTCAACTATGTCGAGGAGTCGATCCTCCAGGGCACCCAGTGGGTCGTCTTCGAGCCGAACGACCTCGATCTCTGGGAGCGGGTCAAGCGGACCATCTCGTCGTTCCTGTTCCGCGTCTGGCGCGATGGCGCGCTCTTCGGGGCGACGCCCGGCGAGGCCTACTTCGTCAAGTGCGACGGCGAGAACAACACGGCCGAGACGATCGACGCCGGCCAGCTGATCGTCGACATCGGGATCGCCCCGGTGAAGCCCGCCGAGTTCGTGATCTTCCGGCTCGCCCAGTTCTCGGGCGGCGCCTCGCTGGCCGAGTAGCCGTTCCCGTCCCGAATGTACGCACCGAGTGGAGGATCATGACCGATGGCTGCCGGAGTGCCCAATCTGCCCCAGGACTCGCTGGTCGCCCAGCGCTACAAGCTCGAGATCGACGGCGTCCTGATCCCCTCCGTTCAGGAGGTGTCAGGGGGCGTCTCCGAGAACGACGTCGTCGAGCTCAAGTGCAACGACCCGAAGGGCATGCCGGTCATCAAGAAGATGATCGGCGCCCAGAAGCCGCCGACGATCACCGTCAAGCGCCCGGCGGACGCTTCGATGGACCTCTGGAACTGGCACAAGGCCGCCCTCGACGGCGACCTGGCCGGGGCGCGTCGCAACGGCTCGATCGTGCAGTTCGATTTCATGCACGGCGAGGTCGCCCGCTACAACTTCTACAACGCCTGGATCTCGAAGTACAGCGTGACCGGCCTCAAGGCCGGCGACAACACGCCGTCCACCGAGGAGGTCACGATCGTCTGCGAGCGGTTCGAGAAGGTGGCCAAGTAACGTGCCCGCCGACGTGATGGTGGCGTCGCCGCCGGCGGGGTCGGCGGCGACGCTGCGGACAGAGTTTCCGTTCGTCCTCCCGCGGGGCTACGTCGACGATCACGGCGAGGTCCATCGCGAAGGGGTGATGCGCCTCGCCACGGCCCGGGACGAGATCCTGCCCCAGCGGGACCCGCGCGTGCGCGACAACGAGGCGTACCTGACGGTTCTCCTGCTGAGCCGGGTGATCACCCGTCTCGGCGGGCTCGGCCAGGTCCACCCGGGGGTCATCGAGGGGATGTTCGCGTCCGACCTCGCTTTCCTCCAGGACCTGTACCGGCGGGTCAACCAGGAGGGAACGTCGCAGGCTGCCGTGACCTGTCCCGCCTGCAGCCACGAGTTCACCGTGGAGATCGGGGGCGGCCACCCGGGGGAATCGTGACGTACGCGACCGACCGGCTGTTCGAGGAGGTCGCGTACGTCGCCTATCACCTCCACTGGTCGCTGGACGAGATCCTCGATCTCGAGCACCCGGTCCGGGCGCGCTTCGTCGAGGAGATCGCCCGCATCAATCGGCGGCTGAGCGAAGGGGAGTGAGCGGTCGTGCGCTGGCCTCTGTCCTGGCTCTTCCGCTCCGCGGCCGAGCCGTCGCCCGCCGAGGGCGAGGGCGAGGGCGAGGCGGCCGGGTCGCCCGGTGAGGATCGGGCCGGCCCGCCCGCCGGTCTGCCCGGCGCCGTCCCGGCGCGGCCGCCGGCGGGCGCCTGGAGCCAGCTGCCCGCGCTCCGGCCGACGGTGACCCGCGCCGAGCTGACGGCCCCGACTGAGTCGTTCCAGCGCGGTCTGGCCGTCGCCCACGAGCCGGAGCCGATGCTTGGGCATCTCGGCCACGACGTCCGGGCCGACGGGCCGGCCGGGCTCGTCTCGGGGCTCGCCCAGCCGATGGTCATGCCCGCCGCCGACGCGTCCACGGCGGCGCGCGTCGGCGGACCGGCACTTCCCGTCCGCCACCATGTCCAGCGTCTGGCGGGTCCGGGCGCGCCGGGCGCGCCGGCTGCTGCAGCGGACGGCGACGAGGGTTCGGCGGAGGACCCCGCTCGGATCGTTGCCGCCGAGCTGCCCGGCAGCGGCGAGCCTCGTACGCTGCCGGTGGTCGAGCCCGAGGCCGTGGCACCCGCGCTGGCCGCGACCGCCGTCGCTCCGGAGAGCGCGCCGCCGGCAGTGCGCGGCGCCGCCCCGCTCGTCGGGCGGCTCGCCGTGACGGGGTCGGCGTCGACGTCGGGCACCGAGGGTGTCGCCCCGGCCGTAGGAGCGGCCGGGGCGGGCCGGGCGCCGGCGCCGGACGTGGAGAACCCTCCGAGCGTTGGCTCCACTCCTCCACGACCGGTGGCGGACGGCGTTGCCCCGGCGCTGGACCGTGGGGGGCCCGCTGTCCAGCCCCCGCGCCGGACGCTCGGCGAGTCCCGCCGGCTCGGGCTCGGAGCGCCGCTCCCGGCGATCCCCGCAGCGGCGCTTGGCGGGACGCCCGGGTCGTCCCCGGAGATCAGGATCGCCGGGGCGGTTGCTCCGCGACTGGAAGCACCGGCGATGACACCGATCGCGGCCGGCGCCCCGGCTCCCGCCGCGGCGCGGGCGGTGACCGCGCCACTGCCCGTGCTGCGCCTCGCCCGGGTTGAGGCTTCGGCCGCGCCCCAGTCACCCACCGAGGCGCCCGCAGAGCCGGCCAACAGCGGGGCGCCCCCGCAGGCGCCGGCCGCGGGATCGCGCCCGCCTGCGCCGACTGTCGGAGCGGTGCCGCTGGCGATCGCCGGAACCGGGGTTCGGGCGGTTCGAGGAGCCACGGCGGAGATCGGGGGGCCGGCCGTTGCCGCACCGACCGTGGGGAGGCGGGCGGGCCGCACCGACGAGTTGGGCGACACCGTCACCCTCACGGCGGGACAGTCCGGCGAGCCGCCCCCGGTCCCGCCCGCGGTGCGCGACGACGAGAGCCCGGCCAGCCGTCTCGCGCGTCTCGCGGGCGCGCCTGGGGCCACGACCGCGCCGGCGGACGCGCCGTCGGCCGGCCCGCCACCGTCATCCTCCGGCCCCGGGATCCTGGCGGCACCGGCTGCTGCGCTGCGCGCTCAACCGGTCGTGGCCCGCCTCCTCGGCGACCGCCCCCTGCGCCCCGCGGCCGAGCTGCTGATCCCGCTGGCGGCACCACAGGAGCCGGCGGCAGGGAGCGATGCGGAGCCGGGTGCCATCACCAGCCTGGATGGCCTCGCGGAGCCGGCGGCGCCCGGCCTGACCGCCACGTCGATCCGGGCCTTGACGGCGCCGCCGGAACCGTCGGTCGGCGGTCTCGCGACGAGCTCGTCGATGCCGGCGCCGCAGGCGGCAGCCGGTCGTCGAGGCGTCGCCCGGGCGACCCGATCCATCGGTCTCGGGGCACCCGTCGGCTCGGTCACCGCCGCCGGATCGCTGCCCGTGGCGCGCCTGGCCTCGCCGGAGCCGGCCCAGGTCGAGCCCGGCGTGTTCACCTCGGAGACGCCCGAGGTGCAGGCGATCCTGGCGGCCGGGTCATGGAGCGCCGCCGGGCCCTGGACCGCCACCGCGCCCTGGACCGCCGCCGGGCCCGTCGCATCCGCACCCGCCGGCGTGGGGCGGCCCGCGGCGGCGGCCACCGCTTACCCGGCCCTCCAGCGCCAGGCGGGGCCGGGCGCTGGCGAAGCCACTGTCGCCACCGGCGGCGGTGACGAGGCGGCCGGCACCGGCGCGACGACGACAGGACCCGCCGGCAACCGCGACCAGGACATGGACGAGCTGGCCCGGAAGCTGTACGGACGCATCCGCGAGCGGCTGAGCGCGGAGCTGCTGGCCGATCGCGAGCGGGCCGGGCTGCTGGTGGACGCCTAGGAGGTCGTGATGCCCGCCGAGTTCGGCCTCTCCCTGCGGTTCAAGGTCACCATCGACGGCCACACCAGCCTCGGCACGTGGACAAAGTGCAGCGGCCTGGCCTTCGAGTACGAGGTGGACGACTACCGCGAGGGCGGCAACATCGCGTACGTCCACCACCTGCCCAAGGGTGCCAAGTACACGAACCTGACCCTGGTCCGGCCGATCGACTCGGCGACCGCCGACGTGGCCCGCTGGCTCGCCTCGGTCGCCGACAACATGCAGCGCTCCACGGCCCAGATCGCCGTCCTCGACTCCCACGGTGACGAGGTCGCCAGCTGGAGCTTCACCGGGGTGTTCCCGGTCAAGTGGACCGGCCCCTCGCTCGACGTCGGCACCGCCCAGGCCGCCACCGAGACCCTGGAGCTCTCGCACAACGGGTTCGCGAGGTGAGGTGAAGCCATGCCGCCCACGTCCGGTCAGCTCGAGAAGGCGACGCTGCGGGTGGTGGAGGGCGATGCCGCCCAGACCTCGCTCCGGTTCATGTACAACCCGCGGGAGTTCAGCACCACCAAGTCGTCTTCCTGGAACCGCCCCACGACGTCGGGCGCGCGCTCGTCCACCCGACCCCAGTTCGCCGGCGCCGGACCGCAGACGGTGTCGATGGAGATCCTGCTCGACGCCTGGGAGGACCAGTCGGCCGACGTCGTGGCCGGCGTCCAGACGCTGCTCGAGTGGCTGAAGCCGACGGCCAGCTCGATCCAGCGCCGCGCACCCAGCCCGCCGGTGCTCTCCTTCGAGTGGGGCAGCAGCCGCGCCCTGGCCGACTTCCGCGGCTACCTCAAGCAGGTGACCGCCAAGTACACGGTCTTCAAGCCGGACGGCACGCCGCTCCGTGCGACATGCACGATCCAGCTGGAGGAGATCCCCCAGGAGCCGGCCGCCCAGAACCCGACGTCGGGGGCGAGGGAGGGTCGCTGGAGCCGGACCCTGGACGAGGGCGACTCGCTCCAGTCGGTGGCCTGGCGCGAGTACGGCAACGCCGCCCTGTGGCGCGGGCTGGCCGCCTTCAACCGGATCGACGACCCGTTCCGGGTGCAGCCGGGGACGGTGATCCTCGTGCCGACCGCGACCGAAGCGCTTCGCCTGGCCCAGGGCGGGGACTGACGCGATGCCCGACGCCGACCGCTCGACCCGCCCGACCATCGAGGTCGATGGCCGCGAGCTCGACGCCAGCGTCATGCCCGACGTGGAGCGGACGGTCGTCGACGACCATCTTCACCTGCCGGACACGTTCGAGCTGACGATCCGCGACCACGCCCGCGACGTGCTCGAGCGGACGAGCATCCGCATCGGCTCACGGGTGAAGATCTCGGCGCCGGCTCTGGGCAGCAGCACGGCGGAGGCGCTCATCACCGGCGAGGTCACCTCGCTGGAGGCCGCCTACACGACGAGCGGCTCCAAGGTGATCGTGCGCGGCTACGACCACGCCCACCGCCTCGCACGGGGGCGGCGCACCGAGACCTACCGCAACGTGAAGTGCTCGGACGTGGCCCGCACGGTCGCCCAGCGGGCGAGCCTGGAGACCGGAACGATCGACGACTCGGGCGAAGTCCTCGAGTACATCGCCCAGGCCAACCAGACAGACCTCGACTTCCTGCGCGGCCTTGCCCGGCCGATCGGGTTCGAGGTCGCCGTCCTCGACGGCAAGCTCGACTTCCGACGGCCGGCCCAGGCCAGCCAGGCCCCGGGCTCGGGCGACTACGCCTCGACCGACCCGGCCCAGCTGGTCTTCGGCCAGGACCTGCTCGAGTTCCGGCCCCGGGTGACCTCAGCCGGCCAGGTGGGCCAGGTCGAGGTCCGGGGCTGGAGCGTGGCCGACAAGGAAGCCTTGATCGGGACGGCGCCCGGCGGGACGACGACCGTGGAGCTGCCCGACACCCCGGCCGACCTCGCCTCGCGCTTCGGGAACCCCAAGCACGTCGTGGTCGACCGGGCGTACGCGACCCAGCGGGCGGTGGACGACGCGGCCCGGGCGACGGCCGAGTCGATCGGCAGCACGGTCGCCGAGGCCCTTGCGAAGGCGCGCGGCAACCCGGTGCTCAAGGCCGGCAAGGCGGTGAACGTCTCGATGGTGGCCGCACCGTTCGCCGGGCGGTACACGCTCACCCACACCCGCCACGTCTTCGACGACGAGGCTGGCTACGTGACCGAGCTGGTCGTGTCGGGCCGGCAGGAGCGCTCGCTGCTGGGCCTGGCCTCGGCCGGCTCGATCGGCGGCACGAGCGCCCAGTTCGCGGGGGTCGTGATCGGCATCGTCACCGACAGCGCCGACCCGGACAAGCTCGGCCGCGTGAAGCTGCGCTTCCCCTGGCTGGCCGACGAGTTCGAGACGGACTGGGCCCGGGTAGTGATGCTCGGCGCCGGACCGGACCGCGGCTCGGTCTTCGTGCCCGAGGTCAACGACGAGGTCCTGGTCGCCTTCGAGCACGGCGAGTTCCGCGCCCCGTTCGTCATCGGCGGGCTGTGGAACGGCCAGGACAAGCCGCCCGACCACGACACGTCGGGCGGCCTCCAGGAGCGCTCGATCGTCTCGCGCCTGGGGAACAAGGTCGTGCTGATCGACAAGGACGGCTCGACCGGCATCCGCCTGGTGACCGCCAGCGGGAAGTGCGAGGTGTTCCTCGACGACGGCTCGAACGAGGTCGTCATCAAGTCCGGCGGCGGCAAGGTGACGATCGAGGCGCAGTCGGACGTGGCCCTGAAGTCGACCGGCAACTTCAGCATCGAGAGCAGCGGCAACGTCGACATCAAGGCCAGCGGGACTGCCAGCCTCCAGGCGTCCGGGACCACCACGGTCAAGGGCGCGATGGTCCAGCTGGGATGAGAGGAGGCCGGGCATGAGCGATGACTTCGTCGGCGTCGGCTGGGCCTTCCCGCTGCGGACCGACGCGACGGGCCGGATCGCCCTGGTCGCCCGCGAGCGCGAGATCGAGGAGAGCATCCGGCTGATCCTCGGGACGGCCCCCGGCGAGCGCCCGATGCGGCCGGAGTTCGGCTGCCGCATCCACGACGAGGTGTTCTCGACGGCCGACGGCGCAACGGCCGGCCGGGTGGCCTCGGACGTGCGGACCGCGCTGGCGCGTTGGGAGCCGCGCATCAGCGTCCACGATGTGGCGGTAACGATCGGGGCGGACGACCCGTCCGTGCTCTACATCGACATCCGCTACACGATCGGCACCTCGAACGACCCGCGCAACCTCGTCTTCCCCTTCTACGTGATCCCGGAGGAGTGACCGATGGCTCTCCCCGTCCCGAACCTCGACGACCGGCGGTTCCAGGACCTGGTGGAC
>JAGDMV010000225.1 GCA_017860675.1 Chloroflexota bacterium | reverse complement strand
GTCGAGGATCGCGGCGTAGTCCTCGTAGCGGTTCGCCCCGCCGAGGTAGATGCCGGCGTAGCCGATCCCCCGGGCGACCGCCACGTGCTTCGCGGCCAGCTCGCGGAAGAAGGCCTTGCCCTTGTCGGGCGAGGCGCCGGCCCGCTCGCAGACCTCGAGCAGCTCGTCTTCAGGTACTGGGGCACGAGCTCCCGCTCGTGGCGCTTGAACGGGCTCACCACGGCGCCGAGGTGGAAGCGGGTGGGCGAGCTGGCCGTGCCCGCCCCGTGGCCGGCGGCGGGAGCCTCGGCCGGCCAGCGCCCGGCGTTGAGGTCGCCGAACAGCTTCAGCAGGGCGACCGAGTCGAGGTCGAACACCGGCCGGGCGATGCCCTCGTAGCCCTCGACCGGGTAGTCGCCCGACAGGCAGAGGAGGTTCTCGAAGCCGGCGCTCGCCAGGCGCCAGCCGAGGCTCAGCAGCTCGTTGCGGTTCCGGTCGCGGCAGGCGACGTGGACGATCGTCTCCTGGCCGCTGCCGGCAAGCTCGCGGGCAAGGACCTCCGGGCTGGCCATGGCATGGCCGCCGGCGTTGTCGGTCACGCTGACCGCGTCGATCCGCGGGTCGGCGGCGAGGCCCGCCGCCAGGGCGAGCGCCTTGCGGCCGCCCTCGTCCTCGATCGTGCCGCGCCAGGGGACGAGCTCGACGACGGCCACGAACCGGCCGCCCGCCAGCTTCTCGCGGAAGCTGAGCGGAGGCGGTGTCGGGGCCGGGACCGGCGGGGTCTGCGCAGCGGGCTCGGCGGCGACGGCCCGCTCCCCGGGCGCCTCGGCGACGGACTTCCTGGGACGGGTGGCGCGGGGCACGGGCAGCCTCCTACACGGCGATGGGGGTGAAGCGACAGCCGTCGACGAAGCGGTCGAAGAAGCTTGGCATCTCCTCCAGCTCGACGTGCTCGACCCGCCGCACGAAGCGGTCGAGGGCGGAGCGCCGCCGGCTCGAGAGGAGCATCGCCCGGGCCCCCCGGAGCGAGGCGTTCCCCACCTTGTGGATCCGCTCCTCGGGGGCGGGGATCATGAAGCCGATGTCGATGGCGTTGCCGACGTCGAGGTATTGGGCAAAGCCGCCGGCCAGGTAGATGGCCTCGAGGTCGCCAGTCCCGAGTCCGAGCCGCTCGAGGAGCATGGCCTGGCCGGAGGCGTTGGCCGCTTTCGCCTGGGCGAGCTGGCTGGTGTCGGACCGCGTCAGGACGATGCCGAACTCGGGCGCGATCGGCAGCTCGCGGAGGCCGCCGTCGAAGCGGCCGTCGTGGTCCATCCAGCCCAGGCGCCGGGCGACGGCGAGCGCGTCGACAAGGCCGGAGCCGCAGATTCCCTCTGGCTCGACGTCGCCGATCGTCTGCCAGGCGATCGTGCCGTCGGTCGTCCAGACTGCCTGGATCGCGCCCTCGGCGGCCTGCATCCCGTGGCGGATCAGGCCTCCCTCGAAGGCCGGGCCGGCCGGGCTCGACGCCGCCACGAAGCGACCCTCGTGGCCGATCACGACCTCGCTGTTGGTGCCCACGTCGACGAGCATCACCGGCCCGTCCATGTCCTCGAAGCGGACCGCCAGCAGGTCGGCGGCGACGTCGGCACCGACATGGCAGCCGATGAGCGGCCCGCCGTACACCCTGGCCTGTGGGTTGGCGAGGACGCCCATCTCGTGGGCCAGGGCGGTGATGGCCGTGGTCGGCCGTCGTCCCGCCCGGAACTCGAGCTCGGTGAGGGAGCGGAACGGACGGAGCCCGATCGAGGTCACGTCGAGGCCGAAGAACAGGTCGCGCATCGTGGCGTTGCCGACGACGACGACCTCGTACACCGCCTGGCGCGGGATCCCCCGCTCGGCGTAGATCCGCCGCAGCTCATGGTTCAGGGCGCGCCGGACGGCGTTGCGGAGCTCGCCCCGGTAGGGGCCGCCGTCGTAGGCGATCCGGCTGATGACGTCGCTGCCGCCGAAGCGCTGCGGGTTCTCCATGGCCACGGTCTCGACCGTCAGCCCGCTCTCGAGGTCGACCAGCTCGAACACGATGGTGGTCGTGCCGAGATCCATCGCCACGCCGTACATGCCGCCGCGGTAGCCGTCGATCCGCTCGCCCTCGTAGCGGACTTCGTCGGCGACCCGGGCCACCGGCGGCTCGAGCTCATCGGGCGCTCCCGCCGACGTGGTGACGATCTGGAGGCGGCGGCGGAGGACGGCGATCTCGACGTCGGCGTCGGCCCGCTCGACCCGCGCCTGGCAGGCGAGCCGGTATGGCGGCTTGAGGAAGGCCTCGGCCTCGGTCGGCGGCGACAGCGACTCGGCGCCGGTGCTCACCGCCACCACGCACTCCCGGCAGCGGCCGGAGAAGCGGCACGAGGCCGGCACAACGGTCGCCAGCTCGTCCGTCTGCTCGAACAGCGTGCGGCCCGGGAGCAGCGGCTGACGCCTGCCGGCGTGGATGAGCTGGCCCACCGACCCTCCGGAGAACGGGGCGGGCGCACGCCCGCGCGTGTCGCCGCCTGGCGCCAATACTACGGGCCGCGCCCGCCGCGGACCCCGGCCTGTCGGCGTGTCGATGCGGGCCGGAGGGCATGCCCACCGGCTCGAGCCGAGTTGGCTGCCGAGCCGAGGTCCGCCCCTGGGCGCTGTCCGGTCGCCGGCGCGCCGTCCCGCCCCTGACTTCCGTCCCCTTGCCGGCGCCATCGCCGGCGCTAGACTCGGTCGAGGCGCCGGTCCGGGTGCCGGCGCGCGAGCCGGGGGTGGGCATGCGTCCGCTGCGCGTCGGGATCCAGCTCCCGGAGATCGAGTACGAGGCCCGCTGGCCCCAGCTGCGGGCCATGGCCCTCCGGGCGGAGGCGTGCGGTTTCGACTCGGTCTGGTACGGCGACCACCTGCTCTACCGGTTGCCAGGGCTCGGGGCGCGCGGGCCGTGGGAGGCGTGGACGGTCCTGGCCGCCCTCGCGGCCGTGACCTCGCGGGTCCGGCTCGGGCCGCTCGTTGCCTGCACCAGCTTCCACAACCCGGCGATGCTGGCCAAGAAGGCGGCCACGGTGGACGAGATCAGCGGCGGCCGGCTCGTGCTGGGCCTGGGGGCGGGCTGGAACGAGACCGAGTACGCCGCCTTCGGCTTCGCCTACGACCGGCGCGTGTCCCGCTTCGAGGAGGCGTTCACCATCATCCGCCGCCTCCTGCGCGAGGGAGCGGTGGACTTCGCCGGCGAGTTCTACACGGC
>JAGDMV010000224.1 GCA_017860675.1 Chloroflexota bacterium | reverse complement strand
CCGCTCGGCCGGCAGGAGCTCGGTGATCGGCACGCCGCCGACCGTCGAGTAGCGCGGCAGGGGCACCATCGTGTCGCCGTGGCCGCCGAGGACGAAGGCACGCACGTCGCGGACGGACACCTGCAGCTCGTCGGCGATGAAGTAGCGGAAGCGGGCCGAGTCGAGCACGCCGGCCATGCCCACGACTCGCTTGCGCGGGAAGCCGGACGCGGCCATCGCGACGTGGCACATCGCGTCGAGGGGGTTGGTGACGATGATGATGATCGCCTCGGGCGACACTGCCGCCGCCTGCTCGACCACCGACCGGACGATCGAGGCGTTCTTCTGGACGAGGTCGTCGCGGCTCATACCCGGCTGCCGGGCGAGGCCCGAGGTGACGACGATGATTCGCGAGCCGGCAGTCGCCTCGTAGTCGTTGGTGCCGACGATGTGGACGTCGTAGCCCACTACCGGTGCCGCCTCGGCCAGGTCGAGCGCCTTGCCTTGGGGCAGGCCCGGGACGATGTCGACCAGGCAGACGTCGGCCAGGCCGGTCTCAATGATCTGCTGGGCCGCGGTGGAGCCAACGTGTCCGGCCCCGATGATGGTGACCTTGCGCCGTGGTGCGCGCCGCGCGACGGGATCCATCGCTCCTCCTCGGGCGTCCGGGCCGGCCGGGACTTCGCCGGCGCGACGGTTGAGCTGAACGAGTCCGGGCCCGGACGTTCGCGGATTGTAGACCTACGGGAGGCGGCCCTAGAACCAGTTCGTCAGGCGGTCGCGCAGGCGGCGCGGGCGCGACGGCGGGTCGACCGTCGGCGGCCAGATCTCGGCCACCGCCTCCGCCAGGATCGCCTCCAGCCGGTCGGTGATCACCCGGGCGATCTCGAGCTCCTCTTTCGAGCCCTCGGCCGGGATGCTCCCGTTCCACGCATCGCCGGCCAGCTCGCGGGCCGTCCGCGGGGGCAGCAGCCGCTCTGCCATTCGCTTGCCGACGTACAGCTCCTCGGCCCCGGCGATGGCCAGCGGCACGATCGGGGCGCCGGTGCGCAGGGCGATGACCGCAGTGCCGCCGCGCAACGGGGTGGGGCTGTCGGGCGGCCCGCCGATCGTGCCCTCGGGCATCATCACGAAGACCGACCCGGCGCCGAGCACCGCCCGGGCCGCCGTCACGTGCTGCTCGATGCCGACACCGCCGCGCCACACGGGGAGCATCATCCCGGTGCGGTGCAGCAGGCGCTCCACCCAGCGTCGGCGGAACGCGGTGGCACCGCTCCCCAGGAACCACGGCTTCGGCTCGGGCGGGATGGCGAAGGCGATGAGGAACGGGTCGATCCAGCTGCGGTGGACCGCGGCGGCCAGGATGTAGCCACCGCCCCGGGGCAGGTGCTCTCGCCCCGTCACGTCCAGCCGCAGCCTGAGGAGCCCGAAGCCGACGAAACGGAGGAGCACGCGGAGGGCACGGACCAGCAGGCTGGCCGTCGGCTCCGGCTCTCGCCCGAGCCAGGCCAGGCCCTCGACGGCGTTGCCGCGCTGCTCGGCCAGCTCCTGGGGCCGCAGCCGGGCCGGTGCCCGTCGACGACGCTTCTCCGCCATTCGTCAGCCCTCCCCGGCGCCGGGCCTGCCGGCCGCCGGCAGTGCCGGGTCGTCCTCTGCCGACGGGACGGCTGCCGGCCGCGACGGGTCCGCCGCGAACATGGGGCCGGCGCCCGCATCGTCGTCCAAAGGAAGCGCCGCGGCGCGGGTCCTCCGCGCCCCGGCCGCGGTCCCGGGCCGGTGTCGCCAGGCCAGGATGGCCAGTGCCCCGAGCACGGCCAGGCCGGACAGGACGGACGCGGTCGGGATCCCGAAGAAGAGCCAGTTGTTGGTCCGCAGCGGCTCGAGCAGGAAGCGGGTCGTCCCGTACCAGACGAAGAACAGCAGGACGAGGTCGCCGTCCCTGACCCAGCGCACGTGGCGACCCACCCAGGACAGGACGATCGCCCCGATCGCGCCGGAGATCGACTCGTACAGGAACAGCGGCTGGAAGTGGGCGTCGGCCGGCGTCGTGCCCACCGGCGGGCAGGCCCACGTCGAGGCACGGTGCTCGCAGTCGATGGCGATCCCCCAGGGCAGCGTCGTCGGCGGACCGTACAGCTCCTGGTTGAAGAAGTTGCCCCAGCGGCCGATCGCCTGCATCGTCAGGACGCCGATCACGGCCGAGTCTGCCCAGGGCGCCAGCGGCTGCTTCTTGTAGACGGCGTAGGCGACGCCGGCAATGAAGCCGGTCACGATCCCGCCGTACGCCCCGAGGCCCGTGTACGGCGGCAGCACGATGAGGACCAGGTTGTCCTTGTACAGCGCCCACTGGTCGATCACGTGGTAGATCCGGCCGCCGATCAGGGCGGCCACGGCCACGATGATCATGCCGTTGACCAGCAGCCCGGCATCCAGCCCCCGCCGGACGACCTCGCGGTGGACGACCCAGTAGACGGCCGCCAGGCCCACCGCGTACATGACGCCGTACCAGTAGACGTGGAGCGGGCCGATCGAGAACCAGATGGGCTCGGGAGTCCAGTCGATCATGGCGGCGAGTGTAGCGGTGTGCTCCCCGGAGCAGGAAGCCTCGTTTCGGCGGAAACGGACCCGGGGTCGAGCAGACCGCGGCCCCCCATCCGCGTGTAGCGCCCCGTCCGTATACTCGCGAGGATGTCGGCTGCCGGGCGCGCCAGCGCATGAACGACGAGTTCCAGGTCTGGGTCCTGCTGCTGGGTCTTGCCCTTGGCGCGGCCCTGGCCTGGTTCGCTTTCGGCAGCGGCGGCCGGGCCCCCGACCTCGAATCGCTGGAAAGCGAGGGGGAACGTTCGCTGGAGGCCGAGTGGCTGGCGCGCGAGCTCGAGCAGCAGGGCCGGACGGTGGAGCCCGCGGCGCTGGAGGCAGCCCTGGCTCTCCACCACGACCTGGCGACGGGGCGGACCGTCGACCGGGGCGAGGCCGCCGCGCCGCCTGTCGATCAGTAGGCTCCGACCAGGACTGGTTCAGCACCCGACCCGGCAGCGTCCACCAGCGAGACGCCGAAGCGCGTTCCCGGGGCGATCGGCCCGGCCAT
>JAGDMV010000223.1 GCA_017860675.1 Chloroflexota bacterium | reverse complement strand
GCTACATCTGCTTGAAGCGCGGCCCCTCGCCGCCCTCCGGCGGCTGCCAGCGGATGTTCACGTACGGGCACTTCACCGCGCACGTCATGCAATGGAGGCAGTTCGAGGGGCTGAGCACGATCTCGGAGCCGCTCCAGCGGTAGACCTGGCCCGGGCAGAAGTGGGTGCACGAGTTGGCGAAGCGCGCCTCGCACTCCAGGCAGAGCGCCGGGTCGAGGATCGTCATGTGGGCCGGCTCGTCCTCGCGGTGGAGCGAGCCCGTCAGGCTGACGAAGGTCGCCCCGTCCATCCGGCCGGGATCGGGCCGGTTCAGCCGCGCGCCGGCCTTCGTGCCCAGGTGGTCCTCCTCGAGTGGCAGCCGTCCCGGCAGCCGGCTCTGGATCAGTGAGAGGGGCGTCCCGAGGAAGATGCCGGCCCGGAAGGCCTGGCGGTAGTTTCGGGCGTGGCGCAGGTCGGCCAGGACGCCGCGCTCCTCCAGCCGTCCGCGGTAGCGGGCCAGGGCCGGCCCGCCGATCGGGCGCAGGCCGTCGCCATCGCTCGCCACCAGCGCCTCGACCACCGTGTCGGCGGCGGCCATGCCCGAGTGCATGGCGTAGTGGATGCCCTTGATCTTCTCCATGTTGACGAAGCCGGCGCCGTCGCCCACGACCAGCGCGCCGGGCGCCGACAGCCGTCCCAGGGAGAACCAGCCGCCCTCCGGGATCGTCCTGGCGCCGGTGGCGATCGTCACCCCGCCCCGCAGCAGCCCATCGATGAAGGGATGGCCCCGCCACGTCTCAAGCTCGTGCTGGGGATTCAGGTCGCCGTACTTCCAGTCGAGGCCCATGATCAGGCCGGCCGCCACCGTCTTCTCGCCCGTGCTGTAGATGAAGCCGCCGCCGAAGACGTTCGCCCGGTTGGGGAAACCCAGGGTGTGGATGACCCGGTTCGTCCCGAACGGGTTATCGCCCGGGAACTGGATCACCGCCTTGACCCCGAGCGAGTAGACCTGCGGGTTGCGACCGGTCCCGAAGCGATCGCGGAACTCCGCCGAGAGCACCCCTCGCGGGCCGTCGGCCAGGATCGTGACCCGGGCGCGGACCTCCTCGGACGCCCGGTGGTTGGGCTTCGGCCGGCCGAGCTTGTCGAGGCCGACCTCGGCCAGGGTGACGCCCTGGACGGCGCCGTCCTCGACCAGCAGGGAGCGGGCCGTGAAGCCCGAGTAGACCTCCACGCCGGCCCGCTCGGCGCGGTCGGCCAGGAAGGCGACCAGCCGCGCGAGCGAGATCGCCACGTCGCCCCGGTGGTGCATCCGCGACGGCACCACGAACGACGGGATCTCGACGGCGCGCCGGCCGGCCAGGAAGTACATCTCGTCGCGCTCGACCGGGACGACGTGCTCCATGAAACGGCGATCGTCGCGCCAGCCGGGCAGCAGCTCGTCCAGCGCGGCCGGCTCGAAGGCCGCCCCGGACAGGCAGTGGTAGCCGGGCCGTGGCGCCTTGTCGACGACCACGACCGAGGCCTCGCGCGAAGCGGCCGCGAGCTGCTGCCTGGCCCGGATCGCCGCCGCCAGCCCGGCCGGCCCGCCGCCGACGACCAGGATATCGACCGGCGCGCTCATGCGAGGGCCCCCGCGGCCCGGGCCTCCACCGCCGCGACCTCGGCCGCCCGGGTCTCCGCGGCCCGGACCAGGTCCGGGACGACCGTCGCGATGTCCCCGACGACCCCGAAGTCGGCGTAGTTGTAGATCCGGGCCTTGGGATCCTTGTTGATCGCCACGACGATCTCGGAGCCCTGCATGCCGGTGATGTGCTGGACGGCGCCGGAGATGCCGATCGCCACGTAGAGCCGCGGCTGGACCGTCTGGCCAGTCTGGCCCACCTGGTAGTCGTGGGTCGTGAAGCCGTCCTCGACGGCCATCCGCGATGCCCCGACCTTCGTGCTTGCGCCCAGCATCCGGCCGAGTGCCACCGCCAGCGGCTGGAGGTAGGTCTCGAAGTCCCTCCGGGAACGGAAGCCGTGGCCGCCGGCGACGATGATCTCGGCGTCGCGGATGGAGACCTTGGTGGCGAACGACTCGACCGGAGTGACGACGAGGCCGACCTCGCCGGCATCCAGCTCCACCGGGACGCGGATCACCTCGCCGGACCGTGCAGGGTCGGGCGGGGGGACCCGGAAGACGCCCGGCCGGACGGTGGCCATCTGGGTGGGCGAGTCCTTGGTCATGATCGTGGCCATGACGTTGCCGCCCAGGGCGGGCCGCGTCTGCCTCAGGATTCCGACGAGGTTCAGCGGACCCTTGGAGAAGTCGCCGATCTCGAGCCGGGTGCAGTCGGCAGTCAGCCCCGACCGGCAGGCGTAGGCGATCCGCGGGGCAAGCTCCCGGCCGAGCGGGCTGGCCCCGAAGAGCAGGACCTGCGGCCGGCGCTCGGCCACGAGCCGCGCCACGGCCTCCTTGTACGGGACGGCGAGGAACGAGCGCAGGAGGGGGTGCTCCAGGATGTAGACGACGTCGGCCCCGGCCGCGATCAGCGCCGCCGGGCGATCGCCGGCCTCGTCGCAGGGCAGCACGGCGCCGACCCGCTCGCCCAGGCTGTCGGCCAGGTGGCGGGCCTTGCCCAGCAGCTCGAGCGTGACCGAGCGGACCCCGTCGCCCTCGTGCTCCGCGTAGACCCACAGCTCGCCCCGGTAGGTGGGCTCCTTGCCGTCGAGCCGGTAGCCCTCGGCGGTATCGACGCGCGCCCCGGGCGCGGCCTGCTGGTAGCGGGCCACGATCCGGCCGATCAGCTCGGCCGGATCGTGGAGGAACTCGCAGGTCTTGGCCCGGTCCTCGCTGGGGGAGAAGAGGCGGTAGACCTGGGTCCACGAGCCCTTGAGGCCGATGCGGGTGGGATCGGCGTCCACCGAGGCCGCGTTCCACTCGTGGATCGTGGCGTGGCGGGCGTCGCGGGTCCGCTCGAAGGAGCGATAGAGCGGGTCCGTGCAGGCGGTGACGGTGATGAGGACGGGCCAGCGCAGCGGCCGGACGTCCTCGATCCCCTCGGCGCCGATGCGGCGGACCGCGAGCTGGGGCTCGGTCACCAGGT
>JAGDMV010000222.1 GCA_017860675.1 Chloroflexota bacterium | reverse complement strand
GACTGGTTCATCCTGATCCTGCCCGCCTGGGTCGCCGTCGTCAGCCTGTTCATCCTCCGGCGGGAGCGGGCTCGCCGCTGATCGCCGACGGTGTCGGCGGGCCGGGGCCTGGGTGTCCTTACTGGCGGGCCATGGGCGATGAGCGCTCGTCCAGGGTCAGATGTCAGCGGGCACCGGCCACGACCGCCGAGAGGCGCCCTCACCACGGCCAGGGGACAGGCTGCCAGTCGCCGCGGCTCGCTGCCGGGAACGCCCCGAAGGTGAACCACAGCTCGCCACTGCCCGGGCACGCGACCGTCGAGTAGACGGTCGTCAGGCGCGGCCCCCGCCGCTCGACGCCATCGTCAGCGATGATCGTGATGAAGTCATGCGGGAGCGAGATCCCGGGCTGACGTGCGTACAGCGCGGCCGCAGTGGCCTCCATCCGCGCCTGGCGCGAGCACGAGCCCTCGTCCGTCTCGACGCCGTCGAGGACACACGCGTGGTTGGTCGCCGCCAGCCACGGCTCGCGCGACGCCCGCCGCGCGCGACGCGTGCTCGAACACTCCAGGATCGCGAACTCCTCGCGCTTGCCATCGACCGCGAACAGGATCATGCCCTCATCGCGATCGATCTCGTCGAGCCGCGCCTCGACGTCGCCGATGGATGCGCACGTCTCGAGCATGTCGGCGAGCAGCACCCATCCAGGCAGGTGAGGCCGTCCGGAGCGCGGCGCGTCCGGGTTCGGCAGTGACTGGTGGTGGAGCCACAGTCGCTCGCGGTTGACCCCGGTGGCGTAGAACACGTCCCCGGGCATGCCGAAGGCGATGGTGGGGATCCGGCCCGCCACCTCGCGGATCGTGACGTCGCCCTCGGCACCGGGGACGAACCCGTCGTTGTTCCGCGCCACCCAGAGATGGCCATCGAGCCGACCGACGAAGCCGCTGCAGCCGTCGTCGATGCAGACCTCGATGTAGTTCCACTCGGCAACCCGCTGGAGGGGCAGGCCCGCCCCTTCGGCAAGGCCCTCGAACTCGTCCTGGAATCGCTGCGGGAGCGACCTGAGCCACGGCAGCGCCCCGCGACGCAGCTCGGCCAGGTCGAGGGCGCGGGCATGGCGCGGGCGCTCGGCCATGAACCGCTCGATGGTCTGCTCGAGTCGCAAGCCGAGCGACCGCCCGGCCGCACGCCCGATCTCCCGGGGCGTGCCCGCGTAACGATGGACGTGATCCGATGCTGCGCTCACGGTGTGCACGGCCTGCCTGCGCTGGATGCGCCGTGGTCGAGCCGGATGGCGCCTCGTGGTCCACGCGGCTCTCCGCGGTTGCAGGGGAGCGTGCCCGGCGAGCGACGACCGGACCAGAGCCGGAGCGACCGACCGGGCAGTGCTGGTCGGCGCAGTCCCCGTGTGGGCGAGGTGGGCGCTGTCGGCGGCGCCGATGCGGGTGGCGGACCCCCAAGGGAGGGGATACCGCCGGCGTCAACGGTGTCCCATGCTTGTCCGAGTGCCAGCTGCTGCGCCGGATGGCGCAGCCCGCCACGTGAGGACGTCGGAAGGATCCGACCCCGTGTCGCGGGGCACCCACCAACCCCGCGGAGGTTTCCATGTCCTTGATGGCAGTCGCATTCCCGATCCTGCCCGGAAAGACCGCCGAGTGGCGCTCGTTCATGGACGAGATCAATGGCCCGCGCCGGGCGGAGTTCGCCGAATCCCGGCGCCGGGCGGGCGTCCACGAGCGGACGTTCCTGCAGCCGACCCCGATGGGCGACCTGGTGATCGTCACCCTCGAGGGCGACGATCCGGCCGCCTCGTTCGGGCGAATGGTCGGCGCCACCGACGCGTTCACGACCTGGTTCCTGGAGCGGGCGGGGGCGGTCCACGGCATCGATCTGACCGCGCCGATGACCGAGCTGCCGTCCAGCCTCGTCATCGACTCGGAGGAGGTCGCCGTCCCAGCCAGGTAGCTGGGCCCAATGTCCTCGGCCCGCATCGGACCGCAACGCTCCGATGAGTGACGGCCTCTCCATCGCGGCCGCGCTCCTGGTGGTCGGCCCGGTCTTCGGGGCGATCGGCGTGGCTAACCCCGCGCTGCTCCGTGCCTGGACCGCTCCCCGGGACGAGCACCTGGCCACCGTGGGAGCGCACCGTCGCGCGTGGATGCTCGCCAACGCCGGGTTCACCCTCGCGACCATCGCGACGGCCGCGGGGCTCGTCGTCCTGGCCGGAGCAGTGGACCTGGCGGACGGGCCGAGGGCGATCCTGGCCGCCGTCGCGGCCGTCTACCTCATCGCCGGGGCGCAGTGGTGCACCGTCCTGGCGATCCGGAACGGGACGACCCCGGCCCTCGCCGACATGGTGGCCGTCGGCACTGCGACCGAGCCCGCGGAGACGCTGCTGGGCCGGGCGACCGCTGGCATCTTCGCGACATTCACTCTCGCGACGGGCGCGGCGCTCGCCATCCTCGGGTTCACCCTGGCCCTCGGCGGCGTCATCGCCGCCCCGGTGGCCCTGCTGGCGATGCTGATCGCGGTGCTCGCGATCTTTGGCTTCCTCGCCCGCGGCGACATGCCCCCGTTCGTCCTCTACATCCCGACGCTACTCGTCGGGTTGGCGCTCCTGCTCGGCGGGCACTGAGTCCGAGCCCTCGGCCCGACGTTGGCGTCCGGCGTCGTGGTCAGCCCTCCCGGCCGTGGCTGTGAGCTGGCGCGCCCGGAGGGTTGGGAGGGCGCAGGAAGCACGCGAACAGAACCCGCCGACGACCAGCGCCGGTCGCGGGTCGCAGTCCTCGCTGATCGCACCGCGGGATGACGCCGTCTCGTCCCGGGGGAGGACGTCGAGGCACGACGTGCCAGCTACTGTAGGCGGGTGATCGCCGAGTCCGTCATCAATCGGCTGAAGCGCGTGGACCAGGCACGCCTGGACGTGGCACTGGCCGTGGTGCTCGCCATCGTCGCGCTGCTCCCGCTTTGGCTCGTGCCCGCCTCGGCCGGTGGGGCCGGGAGCCGGACATCCTGGCCAACGCGCTCGCGCTGGCCACGACCCTTCCGATCGCGTTCCGGAGACGGAAGCCCGTGCTGGTGCTCGCGGTCATCCTGCTCGCGTCGATCCTCACGACGCTCACGGGTCCGTCGACCGGCGTCGGCCTCGGCGCGCTGATCGCGGTCTACTCGGTCGCGGTGTACGCGGATCGGCGCGCGTCGCTGCCGGCGCTGGCCTTGACGTTGATCGCGGTCGCCGTGGCGATCACCATCGTCCTCGCGTCCACCGACCCTGCCCTCCCGCCGGCCATCTACCCCGTCGGGCTGCTCCTGGTCTGGGTGGTCGTCGGCGGCGTCTGGCTGCTCGGTGACCTCGTCCGCAGCAGGGGGGAGGCGGTCGAGGAGCTGCGACTGCGCAACGCGGAGCTCGAGGCGGAGCGCGAGGAGAACGCACGCCTGGCGGTCGCTGACGAGCGCGCGCGGATCGCGCGCGAGCTGCATGACGCCGTCGCCCACAGCCTGAGCGTGATGGTGGTCCAGGCAGGCGCGGCACGCCGTGCGCTCGAGACGGCGGAGCCCGGCGGGGAGGTCGCTGCAGAACGGGCCCGCGGCGCCCTGGCAACGATCGAGGCTACCGGGCGCGACACTCTGAGCGAGATGCGTCGGGTGGTTGGCGCGCTCCGGCCGGCCGGCGACGAGCCGTACGAGCCCCAGCCGTCGCTGGCCGAGCTGGACCGGCTGCTGGCCACGGTCCGCGACGCCGGCCTGCCGGTCGAGCTCGTGGTCGAGGGAGAGACGCGCCCCGTCCCGCGGGGCGTCGACCTGTCCGCCTACCGGGTCATCCAGGAGGCGCTGACGAACACGCTCAAGCACGCCCGCGCCACGTCGGCCCGCGTCCGGCTGCGCTACGGCGGCGATGCGCTCGAGGTGGAGGTGACGGACGACGGCCGCGGCGCGGCTGCGCGCCTGCTGGAGACGCCCCACCGCGGCTACGGGCTGGCAGGCATGCGCGAGCGGGTCGCCATGGTGGGTGGCGAGATCGCCGCGGAGCCGGGTCCGAGCGGCGGCTTCGTGGTGCGTGCCCGACTGCCCCTGGGACGATCGCTGTGACGGAGCGGATCCGGCTCGTCATCGCCGACGACCAGCCGCTGCTGCGGAAGGGGTTCCGCATGATCCTCGAGGCCGAGCGTGACATGGCGGTGGTCGGCGAGGCCGGCAACGGGGAGGAGGCCGTCGCCCTCGCCCGCCGGCTCCAGCCGGATGTGGTCCTGATGGACATCAGGATGCCGGTCATGGACGGGGTCGAGGCGACGCGCCGGATCGTGTCTGAATCCGCGCCGGCACCCGGCTCCGGGCCGAGGGTCCTGATCCTGACTACGTTCGACCTCGACGAGTACATCGTCCAGGCGCTGCGGGCGGGAGCGTCCGGCTTCCTCCTCAAGGACGTGCCCCCGGAGGAGCTGGCGGCGGCGATCCGGGTGGTCGCCGCCGGTGATGCGCTGCTGGCGCCCTCGATCACGCGCCGGCTCCTGGAGCGCTTCGCGTCCACGTTCACGATCGCGGGCGAGGCCCGGCGGCCGGCCGGGCTCGCGGAGCTCACGGAGCGCGAGCTCGAGGTGTTCACGCTCATCGGGCGGGGCCTGTCCAACCAGGAGATCGCCGACGAGCTGGTGCTCGGCGAGACGACCGTCAAGACCCACGTC
>JAGDMV010000221.1 GCA_017860675.1 Chloroflexota bacterium | reverse complement strand
CCGCCGATCGCCAGGATCACCAGCGCCAGGGCTATCCCGAACAGGTCCTGGAGCACGCTCCAGCCCAGGAGGGCTCGCTCGGTCGGCGGGTCGGTGGTGCGCCAGCGGCTGCGAGTGATGTTCACGATCACCACGCTGGATGAGAGCGAGACGGCGAGGCCGACCAGCGCCGCCCCGAACATCGACACGCCGAGGGCGAGAAGCACAAGCCCCGCGGCGGCCGCGGTGAGGAGCACCTGCAGCGGCGCGACCACCAGCAGCACCCACTGCTCGCGACGGATCCGGTAGACATCGACCTCGATGCCGACCTCGAACAGGAGGAGGACGACGCCCAGGTCGGCCAGGAGCTGGAGCTGGGCGCGGTCGGCGACGTAGCCCGGGGTGAAGGGCGACACCGCCAGGCCGACCAGCAGGTAGCCGATCACGGCCGGCAGGTGCAGCCGCCGGGCGACCCAGCCGGCACCTGCCGCCAGCAGCAGCACGAGCCCGATGTCGAGCAGGAGCGGGGCGGTCAGGACCACCCCAGAAGCATAGGCGGTGGCGCCGCCGGGTCAGCCGGGCGTCGTCCGCAGCGGCCGAACCACCGTCACCGGGCAGCGGGCGTGGCGGACCACGTGGTCGGAGACGCTGCCCAGGAACAGGCGGCCGACCGGGCCGCGGCCGTGCGTTCCGACCACGATCAGGTCGGCCGACTCGGCCCGCGCCGCCTCCAGGATCGTCTCGCCCGGGTCGCCCTCCCAGAGGAGCTCTTCCGCGATGGCACCCGCCGCGCGGGCCGACGCCACGATCCCTTCGAGCGCCAGCTGTCGCCCCGAGCGGGTCCCGGGGGACGCGCCCGGCAGGACCGACAGCACGAGCAGCCGCGCGCCAAGCCCGCAGGCAAGATCGATGGCTGCTTCGGTGGCGGCCTCCGAGGCCGGCGACGCGTCGGTGGCGAGGAGGATGGTCTCGATCCGGCTCATGCTCCGGGCACATCGGGTCGGGCCGTCCCGGGCGGATGCGATCGCCGCCGGCGGTCGGCCGGTCCAGCCTAGGCGGTCGCGCGCCCCGACGTACCGTGCCGAACATCCCGTCCGGACCCGCCGCTTGGGCGGGATTCACGGTCCCGTGGCGTCGCTTCGGCGAGTGGGTCGCGCCCGGCAGGCGGCTCGCGGCCGCCCACGTGACGCCGACGACCGCGCGGCCGGCCTGATACGCTCACGGCGATGACCGCTCCGCGTCCCCCGGCCGACAGGCGTCCCCCGGCCGAACCGCCCGACCCGGGCAGGAGCCCCGCTGCGCTCGAGGCCTTCGACGAGGCGACACGCGCAATCGTCTCGGTCCTCTCCATCGACCGGGTCCTGCAGCTCATCGTCGACCGGGTCCGCGAGCTCGTCGGCGCCCGCTACGCGGCCCTGGGGATCGTCGACGCCGAGGGCCAGATCGAGCAGTTCGTCACCTCCGGCATGAGCCGGGCGGAGCGCGCCCGGATCGGCGCTCCGCCGCGCGGCCTGGGGATCCTGGGCCTGATCGTGCGGGAGGGTCGCTCGTTCCGGATCGCCGACATCGCCACCGATCCGCGCCGCCACGGGTTCCCGCCCGGCCACCCCGAGATGCACGCCTTCCTCGGCGTGCCGGTCCAGTACCGTGGACGGACGATCGGCAACCTCTACCTCACCGAGCGCCTCGGCGGCTTCAGCGCCGAGGACCAGGCCTTGGTGGAGGCCTTCGCCCGCCACGCCGCCATCGCCATGGAGAACGCACGACTCCACGAGCAGGTGCAGCGGCTGGCGATCGTCGAGGAGCGCGAGCGGATCGGCAAGGACCTCCACGACGGGATCATCCAGGCCATCTACGCTGTCGGGCTGTCGCTCGAGGACGTGCCCGAGCTCATGGACGAGGAGCCCGACGAGGCACGCGCCCGGGTGGAGCGGGCAACCGAGGCGCTCGACCAGACGATCCGCGACATCCGCAACTTCATCTTCGGCCTCCGGCCCCAGCTCATCGACGGCCTCGACCTGGTCGAGGGGCTGGCGGCCCTGGCCGACGAGTTCCGGGTCAACACGATGGTCGACGTCGAGTTTCACGCCGACCGCGAGGCGCACGAGGTCGCTCTCGGGGCGGACCGGACGCTCGAGCTGCTGACGATCAGCCGCGAGGCGCTGTCGAACATCGCCCGGCACGCCCGCGCGACCCGGGCGACGGTCCGTCTCAGCGGCACCGCCGACGGCCTGGACCTGGAGATCGCCGACAACGGTGTCGGCTTCGACCCGGGCGTCCCGCGCAGCCTCGGGCACCAGGGCCTGCGCAACATCCGTGCCCGGGCGATCGCCATCGGAGCTACCCCCATCGTCGACAGCGAGCCCGGGGCGGGGACGCGTATCATCCTCCGGGTGCCGAGCAGCCCGGCCGGCGAGCATGCCGGCCCGGAGGAGGGCTGACGATCGGCAGGCCGTGCCGGGAACGCCGGCCGGTGCCTAGCGCGAAGGATTCGCCAGGACGATGACCGAGCAGAGCGAGACGCGTCCCCTCCGGCTGCTCGTGGTCGACGATCACGAGGTGGTCCGCCAGGGCCTGGTGGCCCTGCTCGACCGCCGCGAGCGCTTCCAGGTCGTGGCCGAGGCGGGCACGGTGGAGGAGGCGCTCGACGCCGCCCGCCGCTTCCTGCCCGACCTGGTGATCATGGACGTCCGCCTGCCGGACGGGTCGGGGATCGAGGCCTGCCGCGAGATCCGGTCGGAGCTGCCCAAGACCCGGGTCGTGATGCTGACCAGCTACCCCGACGAGGAGGCAGTCCTCTCGGCGATCATCGCCGGCGCCTCCGGCTACCTGCTCAAGCAGATCCGCGCCCGCGACCTGGTCACGTCGCTCGAATCGGTTGGCAGGGGCGAGTCGCTGCTCGATCCGGCGGTGCAGAAGATCCTCCAGCTGGTGGCCGAGGGCAAGACCAACAAGGAGATCGCGGCCGAGGTCTTCCTGTCCGACAAGACGGTCAAGAACTACGTCAGCTCCATCCTTTCAAAGCTGAACCTCCAGCGCAGGGCCCAGGCGGCCGCCTTCGTCGCCAAGCACCGGCTGCCCGGCTCAGGGACGTAGCCCCGCCCGGTCGCCCCCGCCTCGCGTCAACCCAGCCAGCTGGTGCCACGCCGCGCCCGACCACCGATCGCCCAGGGGAGAGCGCCCGCCCGATCGGTCGCGGGCACATCCCCCTGCCGCTGGAGGGTGCTCACGGGCCGTCACGCCCGTCTACACTCTGGCCATGAAGATCGTGTCGGCCGCGGAGGCGGTCTCAGGCATCAAGTCGGGCGAGCAGGTCTGGGTCCAGGCCGCCGCGGCGCCCTCACCGGTCCTCCTCGACGCGCTCGTCGCGAGGGCTCCCGAGCTGCGTGACGTGCGGGTGGCCCACCTCCACATCGAGGGCCCGGGCCCGCATCTCCAGCCCGGCCTGGAGGCCAGCTTCCGGGGCCAGATCCTGTTCGCCGGACCCAACGCGCGCCAGGCGGTCGACGACGGGCGGGCCGACTCGATCCCGATCTTCCTGTCCGACGTGCCCCTCCTCATCCGGCGCGGGCTCCTGCCCCTCGACGCCGCCCTCATCAACGTCTCGCCGCCCGACTCTCATGGCTACTGCTCGCTGGGGACCTCCGTCGAGGCGACGCTGGCCGCCGTCCGGCATGCACGGACGGTCATCGCCCAGCTCAACCCGTCCATGCCGAGGACCCACGGCGAGGGCTTCATCCACGTCGACGACATCGACCTGGCGGTCGAGGCCGACTCGCCTCTCTACGTCTACGAGAGCGACCCCATCGACGCCGTGTCACAGCGGATCGGCGAGCAGATCGCCGATCTCGTGCCCGACGGCGCCACCATCCAGCTGGGGATCGGGGCCATTCCGACGGCGATCGCGGCCCTGCTGCGCGACAAGCGCGACCTCGGCATCCACACCGAGATGATGACCGACTCGATCGTGGATCTGATCGAGGCCGGGGCCGTGACCGGTGCGCGCAAGGAGCATGACCGGGGCAAGGTCGTGGCCACCCTGATGATGGGCACGCCCCACCTGTACGAGTTCGTCGACGACAACCCGATGCTCGAGATGAAGCCCTGCGACTACACCAACGACACCCACGTGATCCGCGGCTTCAGCCGGATCGTCGCCATCAACTCGGCGATCTCGATCGACCTGACGGGCCAGGTCAACGCCGATACCATCGGCTGGCACCTCTACTCGGGCTTCGGCGGCCAGCCGGACTTCATGCGCGGCGCGGCTCTGGCGGCCGAGGGCCGGGCGATCATCGCCATGCCGTCGACGGCCCGCGGCGGGACCGTGTCGCGGATCGTGCCCTTCCTGGCCGAGGGCGCGGGCGTGGTCACCACGCGGGGCCACGTGCGGACCGTGGTGACCGAGTGGGGCGTGGCCGAGCTGTTCGGCAAGAGCGTCCGGCAGCGGGCC
>JAGDMV010000080.1 GCA_017860675.1 Chloroflexota bacterium | reverse complement strand
CTGGTCGTCGGCCACGTAGCGCGGTACCGGCACCGCGCCGACCGCCATCACCGGCTCACGCCGCTCGAAGTCGCGCCCACACCAGGCGCACAGCGACCAGTCGATGCCGACCAGCCTCGAGCAGTTCGGGCAGACACGCTTGAGACGGGAGCGGCAGGTCGGGCAGATGATCCATTCGTCGTGGATCTTGCGGTGGCAGGTCGGGCAGTGCTCGATCGAGTCGATCTCAGCCAGCAGCGCTTCCTCGGCGAGCCCTCGCTCGTATGCCTCGCCAACCTTCTCGTGCGGTCTGACGATCCGGTAGACGATCACGCCGGCAATGAAGAACAGCGGCGTGAGGACGATGATGAGGACCGCGGCGAGGTACGGCAGGATCGGGTTGGCGCTCCGCTGCTGCATGTCGCGGAAGGCCCAGAAGGCCGACGCCAGCCAGATCAGGACGAAGTAGACAGCCAGCGCCTGGATCGCCAGCTGGGTGAGCGGGCTGGCGAAGAACGCGTCGATCGCGTCGCCGATCGGGCCCAGGATGTCGTCGAGGTTCATCGGGCTGGGTCAGCCGCCTCCCTGCTCAGCGCCCATCTGCGCACGGGCGCCCGGCGCTGCGGGGCAGTATAGCCGCCGCAAGGGGCGACCCCGCATCCCCCGCTATGGGACGCGCGGGCCGGTCGCGGCGTTGCGGACCGCCAGCGCGCCTGCGCCGACGAGCAGGACCGATGCGACCAGGAGCACCGCGGCGCCGAGGCCGTAGCCACCGGGCCAGGTGAGCTGGATCCAGCCGACGGCCGCCAGCCCTCCCCCAAGGACCAGCGGAAGGACGCCGAACCGGAGCCAGCCGGCCAGGGCGCTCGGCACGATGGCCAGGATGAAGAGGAGCAGAGCGAGCGCGAATGGGACGAGGTTGCTCGGCGCTGCCAGGCCCCAGTCGCTGAGGTAGTCGCCACCGGCCCCGCCACCGACGACACTGCCCCCGGGCGACCCGAAGGGAAGCAGGAACGAGAGGGCCGCGATCGGGGCCGCGATCGCCACCAGCCTCCCGGCGACGTCGGCGGGCACGGCGAACGCGGGTCCGGCCTGAGCGGGCACCTGTGCAGCCGCGGGCGATGCATCGGTCGAAGCCGGGCCGAGGCCCTCGACCGCTCCGGGGCCGATCGCCGGGCCGGGCGGTGGCAGACCGGCGGGCGACTCCGCTGCAATGCCGGCCGCGGCCATGCCGGCGCGATCGCCCGCGGGGCCATCGCCGGGCCCTCCGCCGGCAACGTCGGCGGCGACGGGCACAGGCGCGACGACCGGCGACGACGGCGGAACGTACGATCCCGCGACGCGGGCCGGCATGGCGGGCTCGCTCTCCATCGCCGCGGCAACTCCGGGCGGGGCGGCGGTGCCGGCCGGCTCAGCCGGTCGATCGGCATGTCCGCCCACGGGCTCCGCGGGCGCCGGTTCCTGCGAAGGCTCGGGTTCGGCCGCGGGCGCGTTCGAGGCCGGTGGGGGAGGTTCGGCCGCCGGCGCGTTCGGCGCCCGCGCCGGCTCGGCGGGTGGCACTTCCGAGAGCGGTGCGAGCGCGGCCGAGCGCCGGGCTGCCGCTCCCTCCACCGCCGCAAGCAGCTCGCCGCATGAGGAGCACGCGAGGCGTCCCGGCGGGACCGGGCTGCCACAGCTCGGGCAGGCTCGCGACTCGCTCATCAGGCGGACACCCCTTCGCCCAGAGTGTCACACGGCCGTCCAGCCCCGGCATGCGGCTCGCGACCGCGCGGCTGGCGACCGCGCGGCTGGCGACCGTGCGCCTCGCAGCGCGCGGCATTGCGTCGGGCGGCAGTGCCCGATCCTGCCGCCCAGGACATGCTCCAGTCCCCCGGCCATGCCCGCGTCCCCGCCGAGGCTACGCCCCGGGCGGACGGATCCCGGCAGCCCGCAGCACCTGGGCCGTCCAGAGGGCGGCCCGCCAGGCGGCGGCACCGGCTGCCAGCACGACCGTCGCCGCGAAGATGGCCGTCATCAGCAGCGCCACGGCCAGCGCCTCGAGCGGGCCGGGAACGCCGGCAAGCGTGGCCTGGGCCCGGTCAGCGGCGGCAACCGCGGCGGCGACGGCAGGCACGAGCAGCAGCAGGCTCACGGCAGCGGTCGCCACCAGCGACAGGCCGGCCGCCCCGGGCCAGCGAACGATGCTCCCGATCGCGCCGCCCATCGCCCCGGCCGGGCCTTCGCCGAACAGAACGACACGCCTGGCGGCCAGGCCGCCGATGACGTCGGCAGCGAGCCAGGTGACGACCACCGTCGCGACGGCGAGCGGCGCTGCCCGCAGGATCCGGACCGCGAGGGGGACGGCCACGTCCGACGGGAAGGTGAGCTCCTGGTAGCCCGCCGTGGCCAGCGCCGGGATGGCCAGCCCGACCGCCAGCAGGATGGGGATCACGAGGGCCAGCCGCACGAGCGCGACCCGGATCGTCCCGCTCAGGCCCCGCCCGCCGTCGGGCACGACCGCCAGGCCGGCCTCGGGCTCGTCGGGGTCGGGGGCGGCCGTCGCCTGGTGGAGGGCGACCTCGGCCGCCGCCGCGAGGGCGAAGGCGCCGACGATCACGACCACGGCCACTGCGACTGCGACGGCAACCGCGATCACGAGCCGCGCTGACGGGCCGGCGGCGCCCACCGAAGTCGGGCCGACCCAGATCCCGATCCCGATCGGGCTGGGCAGCACCACCATCGGCAGGGCGAGGGCGATGATCCCGCCCCGGGCGAGGAAGGCGAGGAGCGCCAGGATTCCCACGCGCGGGCGCCCGAGCGCGACGACCGTCGCCGAGCGGAGGGTCGCCCGCCAGCCGACAGGTGGCACCGGACCGGCGAGACCGGTCTGACCCGATGAATCGGGGTCGACGAACCCGGCGTCACCCACGTCGATCGCGCGCGACGCAGGGCGCGCCTCGCTCATGGCGCTGGCGTGGGCCCGATGAGCACCTCCAGCTGCGCCAGCGCCTCGCGGACCTTCTCGATCTCCTCGCCGTAGCGGGCGAAGTCACCCGCCCGGAGCGCCGCCTGGGCCAGCTCGAAGTGCTCGTTGGCGTAGCGGACGAGGGCATCGACGTCGGCCGGCAGCGGCGATCCGCCGGGGGTTGCCGTCGGGCCCGGGGTGGCGCTCGGCCCCGGCGTCGGCTCGGTCGACGGCGACGGGCTTGGGCCGGGCTGCTCACCCAGGAGGAGATAGAGGGCCTCCTCGAGCGTCCTGCCCCAGACCACCGTCGTGGGGCTGGCCACCACGATCCGGGTGAACTCGGGGATGGCCGACCCGGTCGACTGCAGATAGATCGGCTCGAGGTAGATGATCGAATCCTGGACGGGCACCACGATCAGGTTGCCCCGGATGACGTTGCTGCCCGCCTGGCTCCAGAGGGTGAGCTGGGAGCTGATCTGGGGGTCCTGGTCGATCCGGGCCTCGATCTGGACCGGACCGAAGACCGACGTGTCGCGCGGGAAGCGGTAGACCCGGACCCCGCCGTAGTTGGGCTGGTCGTTGCGGGCCGCCACCCAGGCGATCATGTTCGGGCGCAGCTGGGGAACCATCGGCTGCAGCAGCAGGAATTCCGGCTCCGGCTCGCCCGGCATGCGCATGTAGACGTAGTAGGCCTCGAGCGGCAGCTGCCCGGTGTCGGACGAGACCGCGTTCTGGGGAACCATCCACAGGTCGTTGTTCTGGTAGAACGTCGACTCGTCGGTCACGTGGTAGCGGGCGAACATGCGCGTCTGGACGTTGAACTGCTCCTCCGGGACGCGGAGGTGCGGCTGCAGCGCGGCGGGCATGTCGGCCAGCGGCCGGAAGACATCCGGGAAGACACGCTGCCAGGCGCGGATGAGGGGATCGTCGGGGTCGGCGACGTAGAAGGTCATCGTGCCGTCATAGGCGTCCATGACGATCTTGACGCTGTTGCGGACGTAGTTGACGGGGCGCCCGGCGAACCCGCTCGCCTGGCCGAGCTCGCCGCTGTCGAACCACTGGGCGTTCGGGAAGCGATCGGTCACCGTGTACGCGTCCTGGATGTAGACGAGCCGCCCGGAGTCGTTCACCACCAGGTAGGGGTCCTTGTCGTAGACGAGGAAGGGGGCGATCGACTGGAGCCGCGTCTGGAGCGAGCGATTGACCAGGATCTGGCTGTCGGATGTCACCTGGTCGGTGATGAGCAGGTTGAGGTCGCGGAACCGGGCGGCGAACAGGAGCCGGGTGAGCAGGCTGTCGACCCGGATGCCGGTCGTACCGGTCCAGCGCGTCTGCGCGTCCTGCCCCACATTCGCCGTCCCGTCGTCGACCTGCTGGCCGCCGGTCGGGTAGTCGAACTCAGGCTGCTTCGCGCCGACGAGGACCCACTCGCTCCGCCGCTCGCCAAAGTAGATCCGCGGCTCCGTCACCTCCGGCGCGCCCGACGAGGCCACCGGCGGCAGGTCCTTGATGATCAGCTTCGGCAGACCCTGGTCGTCCACCTCGTTGACCGGCACCATCGCCAGGCCGAAGCCGTGGGTGAAGACGATCCGCTGGTTCACCCAGCTGTCGGCCTGCGGGTTCTTCTCCGGGGCGAGCTCGCGCCCCGAGAGCATCACCTGGCGGGTGTCCTCGTCGATCAGGTAGCGATCGGTGTCGACGTCGAAGAAGTCGTAGTACTGGCGGACCGTCTGGAGCTGGTCGAGCGTCACCTGGAGCGGCCGGTAATCCCACAGGCGGGCATTCTGGAACGTGGCCGCCTCGTCCTTGAGGGCTTCGGCCGTGAGCGGCGCGTCGCCCTGGTAGGAGCGGTTCTCCCACGTGTCGAGATCGAAAGCCAGCCGGGTCATGCGGATGTTGTTGCCGATGTAGGGCTGCTCCTGGGCGAACTCGTTGGGGTCGACGGTGAAGCGCTGGATGACCTCCGGGTAGAGGCCGCCCAGCAGGAGCGACAGGCCGATCCAGACCACGATCCCGGCGCCGACGGGCCAGAGCCAGCGGGTGAAGGCGGCGCCAACGAGCAGCGCTGCCACGAGACCGGCGACGATCGTCATCGCGTCGAGGGCGAAGAAGCGGGCCGCCTGGTCGGTGTAGCTGACGCCGACGAAGCCCACGCTCTGGCCGAAGTCGTGGACGCTGTAGACGAGCTCGAGCTTGTCGAGCTGGTAGCCCACCGCGACGGTCAGCAGGAACAGCCCGCCGAGGACCCCCAGGTGGACGCGCACCGGGGTCGGGAGGCCGATCGAGCCCCGGGCGGCGGCCGCGAGGTACCGCCCGCCGGCGACGACGAGGCTGGCGATGAGGACCGCGCCGGCCGTCGCCTGGACGAGCCGGAGGAACGGCAGCTCGAACAGGTAGTAGGAGATGTCCCGCCCGAAGACCGGGTCGGCAACGACGGCGCCGTCGGGCGAGAAGGAGACCTGGTTCTGCCACAGGGCGATCGTCTCCCACGAGCCGGCCAGGGTCGTCCCGACGCCGAGCGCGGCCAGGGTGGCGATAAGCGCCAGGGCGATGATCGCGAGCGGTGAGAGGTCGGGCAGCTCCGGGGTCTCGAACTCGATCTGGGGCATCCGTGCCTCGCCCGGCCCGCGCGTGTAGCGCCCGCCGAAGACGTCGCGCGCGGCCGGACTGATCTCGACCCCGCGGGCAGCCTCGCCCAGGCGCCCGAACAGGCCCCGGACGCGGTCGGTGCCTCCCTCGACCGGCGGCGGAGCCAGCCGGCCGGCGAGCCACAGGTTGAAGAGCAGGATCGCGAGCACGATCCCGGTCCCGGCCAGGAACAGGACGACCTGGTAGGCGAGCCTGGTCCAGAACACCGAGTCGTAGCCCACGCTGTCGAACCAGATCGCGTCGGTGACGAGATCGATGCCCGAGCCGAGCAGGAGCAGGATCGCGAGCAGCAGCAGGACGACCACGGCCACCAGCACCTGGGTGCCGATCCGTCGCCGGCCGCGCCCTGCCGGACGGTCACCCGTGGCGGCCGGTCGGCGAGGCGGCCTCCCGCCTCGCCCGAAGATCGGCCGGGGCTCGGGGCTCGCCTGCTCCGGCTCCTCGGGACCGCCCGCCGCCTCTTCGCCCTCCTCCGGGGCAGGGCCTTCATCGGCCGCAGCGCGCGCCTCGGCCGGGGGCTCGTCAGCCGCGCCCTCGGTCTGCTCGCCCTCGAGCGGCCCTTCCTCGTCCTTCTCGATCGGCTCATTGGGCGCCGCCTGCCCGGATCCCCGTCGGCGTTCGGCCTCACGCTGGCGCTCGGCCAGCTCCTTCAAGAACTCGTCGAACATATCGCGCATGGTGGGCTGAGTGTACGGGCAGCGGACCTCGCCCGCGCGGGGACCGGGGCGACGGCTGCTGCGGACCGCGGTCCGCGCTCAGCCGGGGGTCGGGCTCGTGCCCCGCGCGGCCGGTCCCGGTTCCGCCCCGGGCTCGACAGGCTCGACTCGTGCGATCCCTGCGTGGTCCGCATCGCCGGGCTCCGCCGCCGCTTGCTCGGGCTCCGCCGGGGCGGGCTCGTCCGGCTCGTCGGCGATCGGCTCGTCGGCGACCACGATCCCCATCGCCGCCAGCTCCAGGCGCCGCATCTCCCTCCGGACTGCCGCGTCGGGCGGAGCGAGGGCGGCGAGCTCAGCCTGCGTCGGCAGCGGGTACTCGTCGATGGCGTCGCCAGCGAGCCACGATGCCAGGCCGCGTCGCTCCGGCTTCGGCCTGTTGGCCAGCGCCAGCAGGACCGGGTCGACCGCGGTGAGGCCGGGGACGTCGACCGGCTCCGAGGCGTTGAGCTGGGCGCCGCACGACGGGCAGGTGGGCGCCGCCGGATCGGCGATGGCAGCCGAGCACCACGAGCAGCGGGGCGCGTCGTCGGGCGGGGGCGGGAGCGGGACCTCGGCGCCCGGGACGAAGCGCACGTCGCCGTCCGGCTCGGGCCTGGGCACGTCCTCCGACGGCAGCGAGGACGCGACTTCGTCATCCCCCGTGGCGGGCACCTCGTCGAGCGGCTGGTCGATCTCGCCTGGCATTGGCTGCTGCTCCTGTCTCGAACGAGGCCGCGATCCTACCCGGGCAGGTGCGCCCGGCGACCTCCCCCGACGGTACCGTCCCCTACTCCCATGGAGTCCCTATTCCCACTCGATCGTCGCCGGAGGTTTGCTGCTGACGTCGTAGACCACCCGGTTCACCCCGGGCACCTCGTTGACGATCCGGCTGCTGATCCTGGCCAGCACCTCGTAGGGCAGCTTGGCCCAGTCGGCTGTCATCCCGTCCTCGGAGGTGACCGCCCGGATGGCGACCACGTTGGCGTACGTCCGCCCGTCGCCCATGACCCCGACGGAGCGGACCGGGGTGAGGATCGCAAAGCTCTGCCACAGGCTGCGGTAGAGCCCGGCGGCCTTGACCTCGTCGATCACGATCCAGTCCGCGTCGCGGAGCGTGTCGAGCCGCTCGGCGGTGACCTCGCCGATGATCCGGATCGCCAGCCCCGGACCGGGGAACGGCTGGCGGAAGACCATCGCCTCCGGGAGGCCAAGCTCGAGGCCCACCACTCGAACCTCGTCCTTGAACAGGTAGCGGAGCGGCTCGATGAGGGTGAAGCGGAGGTCCGCCGGCAGGCCGCCGACGTTGTGGTGGGTCTTGATCTTCTGGGCCGCCTTCGTCTCGGAGGCGGTCGACTCGATGACGTCGGGGTAGAGCGTCCCCTGGGTCAGGAAGTCGATCCGGCCGAGCTTCGCGGCCTCCTCCTCGAACACCCGGATGAACTCGTCGCCGATGATCCTGCGCTTCTGCTCTGGATCGATGACGCCGGCCAGCCGGGCCAGGAACCGCTCGCGAGCGTCGACCATCACCAGGCGCATGCCGAGGTTCTGCTCGAAGGTGGCGTGCAGGAGCTCGGATTCCTTCTTGCGCATCAGGCCGTGGTCGACGTAGATGCAGGTCAGGCGGTCGCCAACGGCCCGATGGACGAGCGTCGCGGCGACGGCCGAATCCACGCCGCCGGACAGGGCGCAGATGACCCGTCCGTCACCGCCGGTGGCGCGGGCGTGTGCGTCCACGCGCGAGCGGATCTCGTTCACCGTCGACTCGATGAAGCTGGCCGGCGTCCATGTCGGGCGGGCGCCGGCGATCCCGGTGACGAAGTTGCGCAGGATGTCGCGCCCGTGCGGTGTGTGGACGACCTCCGGGTGGAACTGGATCCCGTACAGCCGCCGGGCCGGGTCGGCGATGCCGGCGAACGGGGTGGAGGGGGTCTGGGCGGTCGAAGAGTCCGTCCTCCTCGGTGACGGTGATCGCGGCCGGGCCGTACTCGCGGCGTACCGCCGGCACCACCTCGCCGCCGAGCTCGAGGGCCATGAGGTGCAGCCCGTAGCAGATGCCCAGGACCGGCACGCCGCTGGTCCACAGGCCGGGATCGGGCCGGGGGGCGGCCTCCTCGTACACGGAGGCGGGGCCGCCCGAGAGGATGACCGCTCGCGGCCGGCGTTTGGCGACGTCGGCCCACGGGGTGTCGAACGGCAGAAGCTCGGAGTAGACGTGGAGCTCGCGCACGCGGCGGGCGATGAGCTGTGCGTACTGGCTGCCGAAGTCGAGAACGACGACGGTGTCGGGAACGGTGCCGGTCTCGACCGCGGGTTCGTCGCCCCCGTGGACCGCGCCGCCGGGGATGTCCGGCTCCGGTCGCTCGGGAGCGGGTGCGTCGAGGGCGACCTCCAGGTACGCCTCGACCTCGGCGTCGTCGGGGGCCAGCACGCGGTGCCCGGCGTTCGCCGGCTCGCCATGCACGGTCCTGCCGCGCTGCCGTATCGGGCGCTCGTGGTCGTCCGGGGCCGGGCCGGGGGAGACAGTGACGTCGTCAACGTGGCCGGGCTGCTGCTCGTGCTCGTCGCCCACCGTAGCGCCCGTCGGTCGCTGGTCGCCCGCGTCGCCCACCCGCTGCCTCCTTGGTGCGTGCACCCGGTACCTCCGGGCGGTGCATTCCGGCCTCGATCGGTCCATTCGCCTCTGACCATCTACCGGCGGTACGGGGTAGACTCGACTGGCCCGGGGGGACGGCAGGAGGACCAAATGAAGCTGGCGGTTGGGTGCCGGATCACGGCCGCGGTGCTTGCGGCCCTGCTGGCCATACCGTTCGTGCCCGCGGCGCCGGTGCGGGCGGCCGAGACGCCAACGGTCACCGTCACGTCTTCTGACGCAGCCTCGACCTACGGTCAGAGCGTCACGTTCACAGCGGCGGTTTCCGGCTCCTCCGGCGAGGCGACGGGCGCAGTGCAGTTCGCCATTGACGGCGTGGACCTCGGGGGCCCCGTCAGCCTTGCGAGCGGCTCCGCCTCGAGCGACACGATCGCCGATCTCACCGCTGGCACGCACGCAGTGACGGGACACTTCACCAGCGGGGACACGAATGTCTACGAGAACGCCGACGGCACCCTGACCGGCGGCCAGGTCGTCGACCCGGCCGTTCTCACGGTCTCCCCCGATGCAAAGACGATCCCCTACGGTTC